>JBEBHW010000034.1:0-12985 GCA_040081145.1 Burkholderiaceae bacterium | reverse complement strand
CGAAAGCCCCGCGCGCGCGGGGCTTTTTCATGTTGTGGCAGCGCGCACCGTCGTCTGACCGGACCCACGCGCGGTGCAACCGCCAACCTCCCGTCGATAATCCGCGACATGATTCGCCTCTTGGTGGGCCTGGGCAACCCGGGTCCGGAATACGCCACTACCCGCCACAACGCGGGCTTCTGGTGGCTCGACCAGGCGGCGAGCAAACTGTCGGTCAGCCTGCGCCCCGAGCGCAGCCATCGCGGCCTGGTGGGGCGCTTCAATGCGCCTGGCGGCCCGGTTCTATTGCTCGAGCCGACGACCTTCATGAATCTGTCGGGTGAAGCCGTCGCGTCGGTGGCACGCTACTTCAAAATCGAGCCGGCGCAAATTCTCGTGATCCACGACGACCTCGACCTCGTCCCAGGGCATGTGAAACTCAAGTTCGGTGGCGGCCACGGCGGGCACAATGGCCTGCGCGACATCCACTCGCATCTGGCCACGCCCGAGTACTGGCGGCTGCGCTTGGGCATAGGGCATCCGGGGGTGAAGTCAGAGGTGGTCGACTACGTGCTGCGCGATGCGCCCGGCGAGGAGCGTGACGCGATCGACAAGTGCATCGTGCAAAGCCTGGGGGCGCTCGACGCGCTGCTGGCCGGCGAGATGGAACGCGCGACGATGCAGATTCACGCCAAACCCGCTCGGCCCAAGCCGCCGCGGGGCGAAGTGTAGGTGGCGCAAGCGGCGCCGGAAAGGTTTCCATGATTCGCACCGCCTTGCTCGTGACCACGCTTTGCTGCAGCGGCATCGTCGACGCCGCAACGACAATTTACCGTTGCGGCCCCGGTGGGCGCGAGTATTCGCAGCGCCCGTGCGCCGACGGCACGGTTGTCGAGGGCACCGACGGACGCACTGGCGCCCAGCGCGCCGCCGCGGCACGCGCCGTGGAGCAAGAAAAGCGCAGGGCCGCCGAGCTGGAGCGTGAGCGGCTCGCCGAAGAGCGCAAGAAGGTCAGCCCGCCGATTGGAATCAACGGGCTGGCGCGGCCCGGCGACGTTGCAGCCTCGGCCGCCGACGGAACGGCAATCAAGTCCCAGTCCGGCAAGGTCAAATCCAAGGCCAAGCAGCCTCAGGAATCCAAGGATTTCCTCGCCGTCGAGCCCGTGACGAAGAAGAAGTAGCCGAGCCATCCTGCGCAGCGCAGGCGGACGATTCAGGCGATCACACCGCCTGAGCCTGCAAGCGTCGGTATTTGGCCCACAGGCTGTTTCGGGTCTCGATGTGTTGCGGGTCCACCGGGATGCAACTCACCGGACAGACCTGCACGCACTGCGGAGCGTCGAAATGTCCCACGCACTCGGTGCATCGCGCCGCATCGATCTGGTAGATCTCCGCGCCCATTGAAATCGCCTGGTTCGGGCACTCGGGCTCGCAGACGTCGCAGTTGATGCATTCATCGGTGATCAACAACGCCATGATCAGCCAGGTTCGGAATTGACTCGGCTCTTCAGCCGGCTCAGCACCGAAGGCGAGACGAATTTCGACACGTCGCCCCCCAGGGTCGCAATTTCGCGCACGAAGGTACCCGAGACGAACTGGTAAAGATCGCCCGGCGTCAGGAAGACGGTTTCGACTTCGGGCATCAATTGCCGATTCATGCCTGCCATCTGGAACTCGTATTCGAAGTCGCTGACGGCGCGCAAACCGCGCACCACGACTTTGCCCGAATGCTGCCTCACGAATTCGCTGAGCAGACCGCGAAACGCCAGCACTTCAACGTTCGGGTATTTGGCCGCCAGTTCCGCAGCGATCTGCAGTCTCTCGTCCAACGTGAACATGGTCCGCTTGTGATGCCCGGCGGCGACTGCCACGATGAGGCGCTCGAACAGGCGGCTCGCCCGGCGCATGAGGTCTTCATGGCCGAGCGTCATCGGGTCGAATGTCCCCGGGTAGACGGCGGTGAGGCGGGTAATGGAAGTCACGGGTCGAGTTTATCGCTCGGCGACGCGCTACTCCGCGCAAGTAACCCGAAGTGCACTTGCCCGGCCTGAGCGCGACGCGTGATCTGCCACCCAGCCGCCGCAAGAATTTCGGCGTCGATGGGTCGCCCGGATTCCAGGTAGACGACTCCTCCCACCGCGAGCAGACGAGCCGCGCGCTCAAGCGCCGGCAGCGTCAACCCGGCGTCGAAGGGGGGGTCGAGAAAGATCAGATCGAAGTGCCCGGCCGCGCAAGCAGCCATCCACGCCAGGGCGTCGACACGCTCGATCCGCACTGAGGTCGCTCCGAGGCGCCCTTTGCACTCGACGAGGCCTTGCGCCAGACCACGGTCGCGTTCGAGCAGCACGACGGCCGCGGCGTTTCGCGACGCCGCCTCGAAACCCATCGCGCCCGAGCCGGCGAAAGCGTCCAGGCAACGCCGGCCCGTCATGTCTTGCCCCAGCCAGTTGAAGACGGTTTCGCGAACCCGGCTGGGCGTAGGGCGAAGACCGGGATGGTCGGGCACTGGCAGCTTGCTGCGCTTCCACTGCCCGCCGATGATTCGCACGGCGTGCGGCAATTCGCGGTGCACTTCGCGGCGCAATGGGGCGCGTGCCGGGGCCTTCACAACCGAACCGCGATGCCGTCGCGCGCCAGCAGCGCCTTCGCCTGCGCCACGGTGAATTCACCGTAATGGAAGATGCTCGCGGCGAGCACGGCGTCGGCGTGGCCGAGGCGAATGCCCTCCGACAGATGTTCGAGCGTGCCCACGCCGCCCGAGGCGATGACGGGAACGCTCACTGCGTCGCTGACGGCGCGCGTCAACTCCAGGTCAAAGCCGCGCTTTGTGCCGTCGCGGTCCATGCTCGTCAGCAACAGTTCGCCGGCGCCGGTTTGCACCATCTGGCGCGCCCAGGCGAGCACGTCCAGGCCCGAGTTCTTCCGCCCGCCGTGCGTGTACACGTCCCAGCCGGCGCCTCGTGCCTGCGCCTCGGCACCGACACGGCGCTTCGCGTCGATCGCGACAACGATGCACTGCGCCCCGTATTTGCGCGACGCATCTGCAATCACCTGCGGGTTCGCCACCGCCGCGGAATTGAAGCTGACCTTGTCGGCCCCCGCGTTGAGCAGGCGCCGCACGTCTTCCCTACTTCGCACGCCGCCGCCCACGGTGAGCGGAATGAACACCTGAGCGGCGACGGCTTCGACAATGTGCAACATCATGTCGCGGCCATCGCTCGTGGCGGTGATATCGAGGAAGGTCAGCTCGTCCGCACCCTGCTCGTTGTAACGCGCGGCGATTGCCACCGGATCCCCCGCGTCGCGCAATCCGACGAAGTTGACGCCCTTGACGACGCGCCCGCCGGTCACGTCGAGGCAGGGAATGATTCGTTTGGCGAGCATCGTTCGCGGCGTTACGCCTCAGACGACGCCGTTCAGCTCGTCCGCGCGCGCCTGCGCAGCAGCGAAGTCGAGGTCTCCGGTGTAGATGGCACGGCCGCAAATCAGGCCGCTGATGCCTTGGTCTTCGACAGCGCAAAGCCTTTCCACGTCGGCCATGCCGCTCAAGCCGCCCGAGGCGATCACGGGAATCGAAAGCGCCTGCGCGAGCTTGACGGTGGCGTCGACATTGATGCCTTGCAGCATGCCGTCGCGGCCGATGTCGGTGTAGATCACGCCTTCGACGCCGTAGTCTTCGAATTTCTTTGCCAGATCGATGACTTCATGGCCGGTGAGTTTGCTCCAGCCGTCGGTGGCGACCTTGCCGTCTTTCGCGTCCAGGCCGACGATGATGTGGCCGCCGAACGCGCTGCACGCGTCGCGCAGGAAACCCGGGCTCTTCACCGCGGCGGTGCCGATGATGATGAAACTCAGGCCGTCGTCGAGGTAGCGCTCGATCGTATCTAGGTCGCGAATTCCGCCGCCGAGCTGCACCGGAATCTCTTCGCCGACCTCGGCGAGGATGGCCTTGATCGCGCTTTCGTTGATCGGCTTGCCGGCAAACGCACCGTTCAGATCGACCAGGTGCAGGCGCCGCGCCCCGGCGTCAACCCAGCGTCTGGCCATCGCGGCCGGGTCCTCGCTGAACGTCGTCGTTTGTTTCATGTCGCCCTGTTTGAGGCGAACGCAGTGACCGTCTTTCAAATCGATGGCAGGTATCAGCAGCATGGCCGAGTGCACAAGGCGTGAGTGGAGAGGGTACCCGAGACTGATAGCAAACTTTTCCGAACGGTGCGCGAAAGGGGCCGTCAGGGTTTCCAGTGGAGGAAGTTGCGGTACAGCGCCAAGCCGTACTCGGCGCTCTTCTCGGGGTGGAATTGCGTCGCGAAAATGTTATCGCGAGCCAGCGCGCAGGTAAAGCACTCGCCGTAGTCAGTTTCGCCCGCAGTGTGCCCCGAGTCAGTGGGCTGCGCGAAGTAGCTGTGCACAAAATAGAAGTAACTCGAGTCGGGCACGCCCGCCCAAAGCGCATGCCGGCGCACCTGGCGCACGCGGTTCCAGCCCATTTGGGGTACCTTGAAGCGGCTTCCGTCGCCTTGAAGCCTGCCTTCGAGCGCAAAGCGCTTGACGCGCCCGGCGATCAGCGCCAATCCGTCGGTGGGCCCTTCGTCGCTGCTCGTCAACAACATCTGCATCCCGACGCACACGCCCATCAAGGGTTTACGTGAGGCCGCGTCTAGTACCGCGTCGAGCAGGCCCGAGTCGCGCAATTCGCGCATGCAGTCGGGCATGGCACCCTGGCCGGGCAGCACGACGCGCTCAGCCGCCAGAACCTGTTCGGGGCGTGCCGTGACGATCACGTCGATGTCGGCGTCGCGTGCGACGTGGCGCACCGCCTGCGACACCGAGCGCAGGTTGCCCATGCCGTAATCGACGACGGCGACGCTGCGGCGCATCACACGCGCTCCTTGGGCATGCGGGTCGCGGCTTCGGTCAAAGGCTGCCCTTGGTCGATGGCACGACGCCGGCGCCGCGCGCGTCGATCGTGACGGCCATGCGCAACGCCCGGCCAAACGCCTTGAACACCGTCTCGGCCTGGTGATGCGCGTTCTGGCCCTTCAGGTTGTCGATGTGCAGCGTCGCCCCACAGTGGTTCGAAAAGCCCTGGAAGAATTCAAACGCAAGCTGCGTGTCGAAACCGCCGACCATGCCGCTCTTGAAGGGCACGTCCATGTGTAGGCCAGGGCGGCCCGAAAAATCGATGACGACACGCGACAGCGCTTCGTCGAGCGGCACATAGGCGTGGCCGTAGCGCGTCAAACCCGCCTTGTCGCCCACCGCCTGCGCTACCGCCATGCCCAGCGTAATGCCCACGTCTTCGACGGTGTGGTGGCCGTCGATGTGCAAATCGCCTTTCGCCTCGACATCGATGTCGATCAATCCGTGGCGTGCAACCTGGTCGAGCATGTGATCGAAGAAGCCGATTCCCGTGTCGAGTTTAGCCACGCCTGTGCCGTCCAGGTTGACGCGCACGCCGATTTGCGTTTCCTTGGTGTTGCGCGTGACCTGGGCAATCCGGTCAGTCATCTAGAGACTCGCTTTCAAGGCGTCGATCATCAGCGTATTTTCTTCAGGTGCACCCACGGTCAGGCGCAGGCAGTTGCTGAGCAGCGGGTGCAGGGCCGAGACGTTCTTGACCAGCACGCCGCGCTGTTTCATGCTTTCAAACGCTTGTCGCGCATCGGGCACACGAGCCAAAATCATGTTGGCTTCGCTGGGGAAGGCTTGCACTCCGGCGATTTGCGCGAGCGCATGCTGCAGGCGCGCTCGCTGCTCACGCAACAACGAAGCCTGCGCCGCAAACTCGGCGGCGTGTTCCAGCGCAAACAGCGTCGCCTCGGCGTTCAAGGCGCTGATGTTGTACGGCGGGCGAACCTTGTCGATCTGCTCGATGAGTGCCGCAGCGCCGGCCATGTAGCCCAGACGCACTCCCGCCAGGCCGAACTTGCTGAGGGTGCGCATCACCAACACGTGCTCATGCGCGCCCATGCGCTGCATCCAGGTGCGCGACGCAAACGGCTGGTAGGCCTCGTCGAATACGACGAGCCCGCTTTGTTCGCCCACCGCGGCGACGATCCGGTCGATCGTTGCGTCGTTGAACAAATTTGCCGTCGGGTTGTTCGGGTAGGCGATGTAAGTGATCGCCGGGCTGTGCTGCGCAATCGCGGCGAGCATCGCCGGCTCGTCGAGTTCGAACTGCGGCGTGAGCGGCACGCCGACGAACTTCAGCCCCTGCAGCTTGGCCGACATTTCATACATCACGAAGCCGGGCAGCGGCGCGAGCACGACGTTGCCGGGCACGTCGGCAGCAAGCGCCAGCAGGCTGATCAATTCGTCGGAACCGTTGCCCAGCATCAACTTCGCGCCGGGCGGCGGTTTCGCATAGGCAGTGAGTGCGGCAATCACGTCGGCGACGCACTGCGCCGGATAACGATTGATCGCGACGCGGCCCAAGCGCTCGCCCAGCTCGCGCTGCAACGCTGCCGGCAGGCGAAACGGGTTTTCCATCGCGTCGAGCTTCACCAAGCCGGCGCTCGGTTGGATCGCGTAGCCGTGCATCGATTGCACGTCCTGGCGTATCACGGTCTGGATGCGTTGCGCGAGCGAGGTCACGAAGCAAGCCCGATCTGCTGCGGCGTCGTGGCAAAGGGATTCACGACGCGCACGCCGTCGATCTGCTGGTCATGTTGAAGGTCTTCGCTCAGCAAGTGGCCACTGCCTTGTTGCTGCGCAGAGGCGACGATCAGCGCGTCCCTATCGTTCATCGAAGCAGCTTTCGATCGCCCACGCCGTTTCCACCGTGGCGTGATCGGTCGCCCACGGTTGCCACTGTTGGTAGCGGCGCATCTCGGCGCGCGCGTCACCGGCCGCGATCGCATTCGTGAATTTTCTGCGGGTGTTGCTGTAGAACTCGCTCATTGTGCGCCTCGCGTGTAGAGGCGCATTTCCGCCGCCCGGGCGTGCGCTTGCAAGCCTTCGCCATGCGCCAGTTCGGCGGCGACGATACCAAGTGTGTTTGCGCCCGCTTCGCTCATTTCAATGATGCTGCTTCGTTTCATGAAGTCGTATACGCCCAGTGGCGACGAGAACCGCGCCGTACCGGAGGTCGGCAACACATGGTTCGGCCCGGCGCAATAGTCGCCCAGGCTTTCGCTGCTGTAGGCGCCGAGAAAAATCGCTCCGGCATGAATCAGCAACGGCTCCCAGCGGTGCGGCTCGCGTGAGCTCACCTCCAAGTGCTCCGGGGCGATGCGGTTGCTGATCGCACACGCCTCTTCCATCGAGCGCGTCAGGACCAACGCGCCACGACCCTCGAGCGACGCCTGGATCACGGCGCGGCGTGGCATTTGCGGCAGCAGCCGGTGAATCTCGGCTTTCACGAGGGCGATGTAGGCCGCGTCGGGGCACAACAAAATGCTCTGAGCCATCTCGTCATGTTCGGCCTGGCTGAACATGTCCATCGCCACCCAATCGGGCGGCGTGCTGGCGTCGGCGAGTACGAGAATTTCGCTTGGGCCGGCGATCATGTCGATTCCCACCTTGCCGAAGACGCGGCGTTTCGCGCTCGCGACATAGGCGTTGCCTGGGCCGGTGATCTTGTCCACCGCAGGCAGTGTCGCCGTGCCATACGCCAGCGCAGCGATCGCCTGCGCTCCGCCGATCGTGAAAACGCGGTCCACGCCGGCGATCGCCGCAGCGGCCAGGAGCAGAGGATTGCGCTCGCCGCGCGCTGCGCTCGTGCCGGATCCGCCGCTTGCGCCGGTGGCGACGCTGCCCGAGACCGGCGTGGGAACGACGAGGATGATTTCGCCCACGCCAGCCACCCGCGCCGGCACGACGCTCATCAAGACGCTCGAGGGATACGCCGCCTTGCCCCCCGGCACATAGACGCCCACCCGGTCGAGCGGCGTGACCTTCTGGCCGAGCAATGTGCCATCGGCTTCGCGGTAGCTCCAGCTGCGGCCACAAGCGTCGAGCTGGCGTTCGTGATAGCTGCGGATTCGCGTGGCAGCCACTTCCAACGCCGATCGTTGCGCGGGAGTGATCGCGCTCAACGCAGCCCGCAACTCGTCTTGCCCGATCTCCAACGCGCCGACCGAACCTGCGGCGAGGCCGTCAAAGCGCAGCGTGTACTCGAGCACCGCAGCGTCACCGCGCTCGCGCACGTCGGCAATGATTTGTGCGACGCGCGCCTCGATTGCTGCGTCAGCCTGCGCCGACCAGTGCAAGACACACTGGAGCTGCGCTTCGAAATCCGCCACGCGGGTGGAGAGCTCGCGGATCGCGACCGTCATGGCGTCACCGTACCGCCGCAGCAAACGCATCGATCAAGGCACGGACCGCCTCGCGCTCCAGCTTGAGCGACGCTTGATTGACGATGAGCCGCGCCGAAATCGGCATGATGGTCTCGACCTCGACGAGGTGGTTCGCCGAGAGCGTATTGCCGCTGGACACGAGGTCGACGATCGCGTCGGCCAGGCCTGTGAGCGGCGCCAGTTCCATCGAGCCATAGAGCTTGATCAGATCGACGTGCACGCCTTTGTCGGCAAAGTGATCGCGCGCGATTCGCGTGAACTTCGTCGCCACGCGAATTCGCGAACCCTTCTTGACGGCGCCCTGGTAGTCGAAGTCGGCGCGCGCCGCCACGCTCATGCGGCAGTTGGCGATTTTCAAATCCAGCGGCTGGTACAGGCCCTGCCCGCCGTGTTCGAGCAACGTGTCTTGGCCCACCACGCCGAGCGTCGCGCCGCCGTACTGCACATAGGTTGGCACGTCGCTCGCGCGCACAAGCACGAGGCGCAGTTGCGCCCGGTTCGTCGCGATGATGAGCTTGCGGCTTTTCTCCGGGTCTTCGGCGACTTCGATGCCAGCGGCTTTGAGCAGCGGCAAGGTCTCGTCAAAGATGCGACCTTTCGACAACGCGAGCGTGATCACGGTCGCGCCTCCGATTCCACGAGCGGTATCACGATCGCGCGCCCCGTGTCACCCGCGTGATCATTTGACCCTCTCGATGTCCGCGCCGAGGCCGCGCAGTTTGGTTTCCATCCGGTCGTAGCCGCGGTCGAGGTGGTAGATGCGGTCGATCACCGTCTCGCCCTGTGCCACCAGGCCGGCGATGACGAGGCTCGCCGACGCGCGCAAATCGGTCGCCATGACGGCCGCGCCCGACAGCTTGTCCACGCCCTGCACCGTCGCCGTGCGACCGTCGATCTGAATCTTCGCGCCCAGGCGCAGCAGCTCGTTGACGTGCATGAAGCGGTTCTCGAAAATCGTTTCGGTGACAGTCGAAGCGCCCTGCGATATGCAGTTCAGGACCATGAACTGCGCCTGCATGTCGGTGGGGAACGCGGGGTACTCGCTCGTGCGAAAGCTCACCGCGTTCGGCCGTGTGGGGCCGAGCACACGAATCCAGTCGTCGCCACATTCGACTGCAGCGCCCGCTTCGCGCAGCTTGTCGATCACCGCATCCAGATGCTCGGCGCGCGCTCCGCGCAGCAACACGTTGCCACCGGTCGCTGCGCCGGCGCACAAGAACGTACCCGCCTCGATCCGATCCGGGACGATGCAGTGCGCATTCGCGCCGACCAGGCCATGCAATGCGTCGACACCCTGGATCACGATGCGCCGCGTGCCATGGCCCTCGATTCGCGCGCCCATCGCAATCAACATCTTTGCGAGATCGGGAATCTCGGGTTCCTGGGCGGCGTTTTCCAGACAGGTCTCGCCCTGCGCGAGGGTGGCGGCCATCAACAGGTTTTCGGTGCCTGTCACCGTGACCATGTCGGTCGTGATTCGCGCACCACGCAGCCGCTTCGCGGTAGCGACGATGTAGCCGTGTTCGACGGTGATCGTCGCGCCGAGCGCCTGCAGACCCTTGATGTGCTGGTCCACGGGGCGCGAGCCGATCGCGCAGCCGCCGGGCAGCGACACCTTCGCCTGCCCGAATCGGGCGAGCAGCGGCCCCAGGACGAGGATCGCCGCACGCATCGTCTTCACGAGTTCATACGGCGCCTCGGGCGCGCTGACGTTGCCGGCGTCCACGTGCACGGCACCCGGATCCTGCGAATCGCGTTGCGCCGTCACGCCCATGTGGCGCAGCAACTTCAGACACGTGGCCACGTCTTGCAGGTGCGGCACGTTGCGCAGCGTGACCGGGTCGCGCGTCAGCAAGGCAGCGCAAATCTCGGGCAGCGCAGCGTTCTTCGCGCCCGAAATCGACACTTCGCCTGCAAGTTGGCGGCCGCCGCGAATGAGGAGTTTGTCCATGGTCGCTGAAGCAGGCTGGTGTGCGTTGGCGCCCGCGTGCAGCGAGCCGGTTCAACGCAGGTCAACCTGCGGCGGTTTTCAGTGGTGTGGAGCCGCGGTGGCGTCCGGGCTTGCGGCCCACTCCGCGGGGGTCAGCGTCTTCATCGACAAGGCGTGGATCTGCTCGCGCATTCTATCGCCCAGGGCCTGGTACACCTTCTGATGCCGGGCCACACGGTTCGTGCCTTCGAATTGTGCCGACACGATGGTGGCGAAGAAATGCCGCCCATCGCCTTGCACTTCGAGGTGCTCGCAGGTGAGCCCCTGCTTGATGAAATGCTCGATCTCGGCGGGTGTGGGGTCGGCCATGACGAAATTATGCGTCAGGCTCAGCCTTTGCGCCTGCATGCGCAAAGGCTGAGCCAGGCGAATGCCAGTCCGCAGGGACCGGCGTTCGTCCGGGCTCAGTGGCGCAACTTGTAGCCGCTGCGCAGCAGTTGCAGGCACAGCCCGCACACGACGCCCAAGCTCGTGCCCACGACGCCCAGGCTCAACCATGGCGACACGTCGCTGACGCCGAAGAAGCCATGGCGAAAGCCGTCGATCATGTAGAAAAACGGGTTCAGATGGCTGACGCTGCGCCAGAAGACGGGCAGCGAGTGCACTGAGTAAAACACGCCCGATAGAAACGTCATGGGCATGACGATGAAGTTCTGGAACGCAGCGATCTGGTCGAATTTTTCGGCCCACAGGCCAGCGACCAGACCGAGCGCACCCATCAGCGCCGCACCCATCACCGCAAAGAGCGCAATCCACAGCGGGTGCGCAAAACCCGGCGGCGCGAACCACCACGTGACGACGAAGACCCCCGCCCCCACCGCAACGCCGCGCACCACCGCCGCGCCGACGTAGGCGATGAACCAGGCCCAATGCGACAGCGGCGTGACGAGCAGGAACACGAGGTTGCCGGTGATCTTGCTCTGGATCAGCGACGAACTCGTGTTCGCAAAAGCGTTTTGCAGAACACTCATCATCACCAGGCCCGGAATCAGAAAGCTCGTGTAACTGATCCGATCGAACACCTTCACGTGGGCTTCGAGCACGTGGCCGAAGATGAGCAGGTACAGCACGGCGGTGAGCACCGGCGCGGCAACGGTTTGCACGCTGACTTTCCAGAAGCGCAGCACTTCCTTACGGAACAGCGTGCCAGCGCCTTCGATCGACATGCCGATGGCGCTCATGCCAGGACGGCGTCCGCGCCAGGCGCGTTCGCCATGATCTCGAGGAACACGTCTTCGAGGTCGGCCCGGCCGATCTCCAAGTCTTCGATTTTCACGCCGCCGGCGCGCAACTCCGTGAGCAGCGTTTCGACCTCGGCGGCGTCGTGCGCACTTACCTGAACGACGCGCCCGGTGACGCGTGCACGCGCCGCGATTGCGGCGGGAAGGGAAGCGTCCGTCTTGAAGCGCAACATCGTGCTGGCGGTGCCGGCGAGCAGCGCCGAAGTGCGATCCAGCGCGACGACGCGGCCGTTCTTCAGCATCGCGATGCGCCCGCACAAGGCTTCCGCCTCTTCGAGATAGTGCGTCGTCAGCAGCACCGTGTGCCCCTCTTTGTTGAGGCGTGCGATGAATTGCCACAAGGTCTGGCGCAGTTCCACGTCGACGCCGGCAGTGGGCTCGTCGAGCACGATCACGGGCGGGCGGTGCACCAGCGCCTGCGCGACGAGCACGCGGCGCTTCATGCCGCCCGACAACTGGCGCATGTTCGAGTCGGCCTTGTCGGTGAGGCCCAGGTTCGCGAGCAACTCGTCGATCCAGGCGTCGTTCGCTTTTGGATCGGTGCGCACGCCGAAGTAGCCTCCTTGAATTCGCAGCGTCTCGCGCACGCTGAAAAACGGGTCGAACACCAGCTCTTGCGGCACGACGCCCAGGCTGCGCCGGGCGGCGGCGTAGTCGCTGACCACATCGTGGCCAAGCACCGTCACGCGACCTGAGTTTGCGCGTGCCAGACCGGCCAGCACGCTGATCAGCGTCGTCTTGCCTGCGCCGTTGGGCCCCAGCAGACCGAAGAACTCGCCTTGCTCGATGTTGAAACTCACATCGGTCAGCGCCTGAACCTCGCGGCTTCCGCTTTGAAAAGTCTTGCTGACGTGTTGGAATGAAACAGCGGGCATGGGGGCGGTGATTCTAGGGCCGCGCCGGTTGCGCTCGCCTCCGGGCAGGCTCTATGGGTCACGTGCGGCGGTTGGTGCTAGATTGGGCACGCTCACCCCTCGTTCGCCCATGGCCACTCGAACCAAGAAGCCCCGCCGCACGGCACAACGCATCCTGGAAGTGACGCTGGAGTTGTTCAATCGCTTCGGCGAGCCCAACGTCTCGACGACCTTGATTTCCGCCGAGCTCGGCATCAGCCCAGGCAACCTGTACTACCACTACCCGGCCAAAGACGAACTCATCAACAGCCTGTTCGATGCATTCGAGGCCGCACTCGCCGACCTGCTGCGCGCAGCACCCGACGTGCGCAACGTCGAAGACGCGTGGTTGTTCGTGCACATGCTGTTCGAACTGGTCTGGCGTTACCGGTTTCTGTACCGCGATCTGAACGACTTGTTGTCGAAGAACCGCCGCCTGGAAACGCACTTCCAGAGCGTCCTGAAAAACAAGGGGCAGGCGGTGCAGAAGATGCTGAGCGGTCTGAGCCAGGAAGGCGCGGTCCAGATCGAGCTGCGCGACGTCGAACCCGTGGCCACGGCGATGGTCGTCGTGCTCACCTATTG
>JBEBHW010000600.1:0-3020 GCA_040081145.1 Burkholderiaceae bacterium | reverse complement strand
GTTGGTTCTGTCGCCGTGTGCCTGTTGCACGCCTACAAGTACCCGCAGCACGAGCAGCGCATCGGCGAGCTGCTGGCGCGGCATGCGCCGGGCGTGTCGGTCTCGCTGTCGTCCAGCGTCTGCCCCGAGGTGCGCGAGTACGACCGCGCGTCGACGACCGTCGTCAACGCCTACACCCGGCCGATGATGGCGCAGCATGTGGAGCAACTGGAGCGCGAGCTGCGCTTGCGC
This sequence comes from Burkholderiaceae bacterium, assembly GCA_040081145.1. Classification (GTDB taxonomy): domain Bacteria; phylum Pseudomonadota; class Gammaproteobacteria; order Burkholderiales; family Burkholderiaceae_C; genus JAEMQF01. The sequence continues at coordinate 2,789 of JBEBHW010000600.1, read as the reverse complement.
GGCGTGCAAAGCCAGTTGCTCTGGATGACGTCCAGCGGCGGCGTTGTGCCGAGTTCCACCGCGGCGCGCACACCGGTGCGGCTGATCGAGTCCGGCCCGGCGGCAGGCGCCGTCGCCGCCGCCGACTGTGCGCGCGCCGCGGGCGAGAGCCACGTGCTGTCTTTCGACATGGGCGGAACGACGGCCAAGCTGTGCCTGATCCCGAACGGCGAGCCGCAGATCGCGAACGAGCTGGAAGTCGCGCGCCACGAGCGTTTCCGCAAGGGCAGCGGCTTTCCGCTGAAGATCCAGTCGATCCACATGATCGAGATCGGCGCCGGCGGCGGCAGCATTGCCGCGCGCACCCGGCTGGGCACGCTGCAGGTGGGGCCGCGCAGCGCGGGCGCCGCGCCCGGCCCGGCGTGCTACGGGCGCGGCGGGGCCGAGCCGACCGTCACCGACGCCGACCTGGCGCTGGGTTACCTGGATGAGCGCTCGTTCCTCGGCGGCGACTTCGCCCTCGACCGCCCTGCGGCACAGGCCGGGCTGAGGCGGCTGGCGGGTGAACTGGGAATCAGCGCCGAGCGCTGCGCCTTCGGCATCCACGACATGGTGAACGAGAGCATGGCTGAAGCCGCCGCCATGCAGGCCACAGAAAGCGGTGTCGACCCACGCACGCTGACGCTGATCGCCTTCGGTGGCGCGGGACCGGTGCATGCGTACGGCGTCGCGCGCAAGCTCGGCATCCGCAAGGTGATCTGTCCGCTCGGCGCCGGCGTGACGTCGGCGATCGGCCTGCTCGGCGCGCCGGTCGCCGCCGATCTTTCCTCCAGCTCGCCGATGGCGGTGCCGCAATGGGACGCTGCCGCGGTGCGCGGGATTCTGGCTTCGCTCGCCGCGCAGGGGCGCGAAGTCGTGCTCGCCAGCGGCGTGGCTGCGGCGGACATCGGCATCTCGTACACGGTGGACATGCGCCACGTCGGCCAGGGGCACGAGATCTCGGTCGCGCTGCCCGACGGCGACCCGGGCCAGCCCGAGTTCCTCAACCAACTGCTGCGCCGCTTCCACGAGGCCTATGTCAAGCTTTACGGCCGCAGCGTCACGGGCACCGACGCCGAAGTCATTACCTGGCGCGTGCGCGCCGCGGGCCCGAAGACGCCGCTGACGGCGAGCCGCCTGCGTGGCGCGGCGCAGGCCGTGCGCAACCCGCGCAAGGGCAACCGGCCGGTGTACTTTGCCGAAAGCGGTGGCGTCGTCGATACACCCGTCTACGACCACTACGCGCTCGCGCCGGGCGTGACCGTGCAGGGCCCGGCGATCGTCGAGCAGCGCGAATCGACCGTCGTCGTCGGCCCGCGGGCGAGCGCCTCGCTCGACGCCGAGTTCAACCTGATCATGCAGCTGGAGGCGAAGTGAGCGAAGCCGTGAACGCAACCGACTTCAACGACCCGATCACGCTGCAGGTGATGTGGGACCGGCTCATCTTCATCGCCGACCAGGCCGACTCGGCACTCGGCCGCACTGCCTTCTCGCCGATCGTTCGCGAGAACCACGACTACGTGACCGTGGTGCTCGACGCGAAGGGCCGCGCGCTGGCGCAATGCACCTGGTCGATCCCGGTGTTCATCACTTCGCTGCCGATGGCGGCGCAGAACCATTTCCTGCCGACGTTCCCACCCGACACGCTTGAAGACGGCGACGTGCTCGCGACGAACGATCCCGTCATCGGCACCGGGCATCTGCCGGACATGGTGATGCTCACCCCCATCTTCCGCGGCGGCCGCATCGTCGGCTACGCCGGCAGCATCGCCCACATGCCGGACATCGGCGGGCGGCCGCAGTCGCCCGATTCGACCGACATGTTCGAGGAGGGCATCCGCATCCCGATGCTCAAGCTGTACAAGGCCGGCAAGCCGAACGCGGACGTGTTCGCCGTGATCGAGGCCAGCGTGCGCCTGCCCAATGAGGTGCGCGGCGACATCCAGAGCATGGTTGCGGCGAACGAGGTGATGTGCCGCGAGCTGCGCCGCTTCATGGATGAATACGGTCTGGACGACCTGGAGGCACTCGGCGCCGCGATCCACGGCCGCTCCGAAGCGCAGATGCGAAAGGCGATCGCCGCCTGGCCGCCCGGCAGCTACAAAGCGGAAGTCACGATCGACGGCTTCGAGACCGACGTGAAGCTCTGTGTGGACGTGCAGGTCGGCACCGATTCGATCCACGTCGACTACACCGGCACCTCGCCCGAAGTGGCGCGCGGCATCAACGTCGTGCCTCACTACCGCGTCGCGCACACGGTCTACGCGCTGAAGTGCCTGCTCGATCCGGACACGCCGAACAACGAGGGCTGCACGATACCGCTCACGGACGCGGCGCCGCTCGGCACCATCCTCAATCCGCGCCCGCACGCTGCGGGAGCCGCGCGCAACCTCGTCGGCCATGTGATCCCGAGCCTGATCTTTCGCGCGCTGCAAGGCGTGGTGCCGGATCGCGTGATCGGCGACAGCGGCGGCGCGCCGATCTGGGGCATCAACTGCCAAGGCCAGACGGCCGACGGCCGCGCCTACGGCAGCGCGCAGAACTTCCACGGTGGGCTGGGTGGGCGCTCGAACATGGACGGGCTGGACTGCTTGAGTTTTCCGTCCAACTGCAAAGTCACGCCGATCGAGATGTACGAGCTCGCCGTGCCGGTGCTCACCGAGCGCAAGGAGTTGATCGCCGATTCCGGCGGCGCCGGCAAATACCGCGGCGGCCTCGGGCAGCGCGGCGTGCTGCGCAACCTGTCGGACCGGCCGATGAACATCTACCTC
>JBEBHW010000033.1:0-13008 GCA_040081145.1 Burkholderiaceae bacterium | reverse complement strand
CAGGCCGCCACCGTGATGCTCGCGCAAGCCTACGCGCCGGTGCTTCGGGTGTGCGGCGTTGCGCCCGGAGTCACCCTGCCTTCGGCCGCCATGAGCCCCGAACAATTTGCCGCAGCGCAGCGCCTCACGCCCTTGCAGCTGTCTTCCACGCCGAGCGACGTGGCCCACGCGGTGCGCTTTGTCATCGAGTCACCCGCGATGACGGGAACGACCCTGCTCGTGGATGGCGGGCAGCACCTCTGGGCCCAGCCGCGCGATGTGCTCTACCTGACGCAAGACGCTTCGGCGCACCCCCAATGAACCCGAATCGCGAAATTGCCCTGCTGGCGAATTGCCGGCGACTCTTCGTGCGGCGCATGGAAATGATGGTGAACATCGGCGCGCATGAGTTCGAGCGGCGCGGACCGCAGCGCGTCATGCTTGACATCGACCTGTACGTCGACCTGGCCGCCTCCACACCTGTGCGAGACAAACTCGACGAGGTCTTCGACTACGATTTCATCCGGCGCAGCGTTTTCGAGCGCATCGAGCAGGGCCATATCGACTTGCAGGAAACCCTTTGCGACGATTTGCTGGCACGCCTGCTCGCCTGCCCCGAAGTCCTGGCCGCGCGGGTGTGCACCGAAAAGCCCGACGTGTACCCGGGCTGCGAGGCGGTGGGGTGCGAGCGATTCGGCATCAAGGAGCGCAAGTGAACGGGAAGACCGTGGCTGACAGTGGCACGCAGGGCAAACGCTCGGTCGACTTGAACAAGCTCGACAAGCGCTTGCACCGGCTCGTGGGCCGCGCCATCAGCGACTTCAACATGATCGAAGCCGGCGACAAGGTGATGGTGTGCGTGTCCGGGGGCAAGGACAGCCACGCCTTGCTCGACATTCTGCTGAGCCTGCGCCAGCGTGCGCCGGTGCCCTTTGACATCGTCGCCGTCAACCTCGACCAAAAACAGCCCGGCTTTCCCGAGCACGTGCTGCCGCAGTACCTCGCGCAGCGCGGCGTACCCTTCCACATCGAAGCGCGCGACACCTACTCGATCGTGAAGCGCCTGATCCCCGAGGGTAAGACAATGTGCAGCCTGTGCTCGAGGCTGCGCCGCGGTATCCTGTACCGGGTGGCGGGCGAGTTGGGTGCGACGAAGATCGCCCTCGGGCACCACCGCGACGACATGCTGCAGACGCTGTTCATGAACATGTTCTTCGGCGCGCGAATCAAGGGCATGCCCGCCAAGCTGGTCAGCGACGACGGCAAACACATCGTGATTCGGCCGTTGGCCTACATCGCCGAGGCGGACTTGGAGCGCTGGGCCGAATTTCGCGAGTTCCCCATCATTCCTTGCACGCTGTGCGGGAGCCAGGAGAACCTGCAACGCGTTCAGATCAAGCGCATGCTGCAGCAATGGGAGCGTGACTTTCCGGGCCGCGTGGGCAACCTGTTCTCGGCGATGAGCAACGTCACGCCGTCGCACCTGATGGACCGGAACCTTTACCCCTTCGCGACGCTCCGAGCCAGTGGCGTGGCCGAACCCGACGGCGACCGTGCCTTCGACGAAGAAGCCGTGGGCGACTGCAGCAGCCCGATCTTTCAAGCGCAGTTCGCCGCCAAGCCCACGCCACGCCATCCAGACTGGGAGGCCAGCTCATGCGCACCGTAACGCCGTTCCTCGTCGCGCTCGTGGCGTTGCTCGGCGCCTGCGCCACGCCGCGCCAGCTGGACAACGATGTCTCGACTTACAGCCAATGGCCCGCGGGGCGCAAGCCCGCGAGCTACGCGTTCGAGCGCTTGCCGTCGCAACAGGCGCGTGCCGAACTGCAGCAACAACTCGAAGACGCAGCGCGTGGCGCCATTGAAGCGGCAGGCTTCGCCGCGGCGCCTGACGAGGCACAGGCCGAGGTGGGCATTCAGGTCGGGGTCCGCACCTCTGCGCTCGCCCGCGCCGTGTTCGACGACCCGTTCTGGTGGCGCGGTGGCGTGTCGACGCGCTGGCGTCGCGGCTTCTACTCATCCGCCGGAATTCACTACACGACACCCATCTACGAGCGCGAAGTCGCCCTGCTGATTCGCGATCGCAAGTCGGGACAGACGCTGTACGAGGCGCGTGCGAGCAACGCCACTGGTTCGGGCGCCGACGCCACCGTGCTCGCGGCGATGTTCGAGGCGGCGATGAAGGATTTTCCGAATACCGCGATCAACCCGCGCCGGGTCACGGTCGAGCTCAATCGATAGCCAATGCACCCGGAGCCCGAGCGTCGATCATGGCGTTGCGCTGGAAGAAAGTGCCCGCAGGTCGGTCTCCCAGCCTTTGAGCCTTTGCCCCAGCGCTTGGCGCTGCGAAGTGCTGGTCGCGTTGTGCAACTCCGCTGCGAACTGACAGTTGTATTGCACGAGTGTCTGCGCGTAGCGACGGTACTCGGCGCGCGGCGAGTGCGCCATGCGTTCGATGTAGGCGCGCACCGCCGCTTGCGCTTGATCGGCGCCTGCGGCGTCGGCCTTGAGACGGCGCAGCATCTGCAGTGCCTCTTGCTGGCGCGCTTTTCGTTCGCTGAACCAAAGTTCCGCGTCGAAGGGGGATTGCGCGACCAAGCGACCGATGCGCTCGCGTTGCGCGTCATCGATCCGGCCGTAGAGCGTTTCGGCACGGTCGACGGCGCGCTTGACCGATGCCTTCATGCGCTGCGCGGGATCCGTCTGCAAATAATCTTGGCGAAACTCCGCGTTGAACTTGCCGTAGCGCCGCTCGATGTGTTCGATCTGTTGCGGCGTCAGCGTCAGCAGAAGTTCGGCAGCAGCGGGAATTGCCGATTCCAGCGCCACGTCGATCCGGCTGCGTGCGTTGTCCCACCAACTGCACAATCGCTGCGCCGTCACCGGCTCGGGCGCCTCGGCTTGGACCTGCACCAGCAGCGCCGTGTAGTCCGGCAGCTGCGTGCGCCGGTGCCAGGTGTGCCACTGGGTCAGCGCCTGACGGACCCGGAAAGCCTGGGTGTTGTCGAAGTCGGCGTAGCCGTCAAGCCACCAGAAAGCGAGCTCGTCGGCCTGGTTATAGCCAAATCGTAACGCGCTGCACGCGCCCAGCAAACCGAGCGCTGCGGCGAGCAACGCAATAATTCCAGATCGAAAAAAGGAGTGGACCATGGCGTTGAACATCGTGATCATGGCGGCGGGCAAGGGCACGCGCATGAAGTCGAAGCTGCCCAAGGTGCTTCACAAGCTCGCCGGGCGCAGCCTATTGCAGCACGTTTTGGACACTGCCGCGCAACTGCAGGCGCAGGCCATCGTCACGATCACCGGGCATGGTGCCGAGCTGGTCGAGACCGCCGTCAGCGCGCCGAACCTGCACTTCGTTCGCCAGATGCCGCAACTGGGCACCGGCCACGCGGTTCAGCAGGCCGTGCCGGCGCTGCCCGACGAGGGTACGACGCTGATCCTGAACGGCGACGTGCCATTGATCGAAGCGGCGACCTTGCGCGCCCTCGTGCAGGCGTGCGCCGGCCGGCAGCTCGCGCTGCTGACGATCGAGCTGACGGATGCGACGGGGTACGGCCGCATCGTGCGCGAAGGCCAGGCGGTGCGCGCCATCGTCGAACACAAGGACGCGAGCGCGTCACAGCTCGCGATTCGCGAGGTCTACACCGGCGTCATGGCCGCGCCCACGGCGCTGCTCAAACGCTGGCTGGCCGGCTTGAAGAACGACAACGCGCAAGGCGAGTACTACCTGACTGACGTGGTCGCACTCGCCGTGGCGCACGGCGTGCCGGTAACTGCGGCGACGGTGGCCCACGAAATCGAAGTCCTGGGCATCAACAGTCCGCTGCAATTGGCCGACCTGGAGCGGCGCCACCAGCGCAATCTGGCCGCTTCGCTGATGGAAGCTGGCGTGCGCCTGGCGGATCCGGCGCGCTTCGATTTGCGCGGAAAACTGGTTCACGGCAGCGACGTCGAAATCGACGTGAATTGCGTCTTCGAAGGGCAGGTCGAGTTGGGCGACAACGTGCGCATCGGCGCGAACTGCTGCATCCGCAACGCCAGAATCGCCGCCGGCGCCGTGATTCACCCGTTCACGCACATCGATGGCGAAGCGCTGGGGGTCAGAGTGGGCGCGGGCTGCCTGATCGGCCCCTTTGCGCGGCTGCGCCCCGGCGCCGACCTCGCCGAAGACGTGCACATCGGCAACTTTGTCGAAGTAAAAAATTCGACACTCGCGCGCGGCGCCAAGGCGAACCACCTCGCCTATCTGGGCGACGCGAACGTGGGCGAGCGCGTCAACTACGGCGCGGGCAGCATCACGGCAAACTATGACGGCGCGAACAAGCACCGCACCGTGATCGGCGCCGACGTGCATGTGGGCAGCAACTGCGTGCTCGTCGCGCCCCTCACGATCGGTGCCGGCGCCACCATAGGCGGCGGCTCGACCGTGACGAAAAACGCCCCCGCCGGCGAGTTGACGCTGGTGCGCGCCAAGCAGGTCCAGATCGCCGGTTGGAAGCGGCCGGTCAAGAAGAAGTAGTCAACGCGGCGGCGCGGCCAACGCCGTCTCCACCGCCAAACACAAGTCGTCCCAGGCGCGCGCCTTGTCCTCCGGGTTGCGCAGCAGATAAGCCGGGTGGTAGGTGACGATCAACGGCACGCCCTGGTAGCGGTGCACGCGCCCGCGCAGCCGGCCGACGGGCTCATTGCTGCGCAGCAGGCTTTGCACCGCGAAGCGTCCCATCGCCAGAATGATGCGGGGTTGAAGCAATTCGAGCTGGCGAATCAGGAACGGCTCGCACTGTGCCAGCTCATCGGGCTGTGGATTGCGATTTGCCGGGGGTCGGCATTTGATCGTGTTGGCGATGTAGACCTGATGTGGCGGAGCTGCGTCGCCGCGCGTCAGGCCGATGGAGCGCAACATCGCGTCGAGCAATTGCCCGGATTTGCCGACGAAGGGCTCGCCCTGCAGATCTTCCTGTTCGCCCGGCGCCTCGCCGACGACGAGCCATTGCGCCTGGGTACTCCCGGTGCCGAACACCGCCTGCTTTCGCCCCTCGCACAGCCTGCACGCCGTGCACGCGCGGGCAGATTCGCGAAGTGCATCCCAGCCCATGGTCTGGACGCCCGCGGGCCGATGCCCCGTGTGGGCGGCGTTCGGAGCTGAAGACGCTTCTTGCGCTGGCGCAACGGCGTCGGGGCGCGCGAAGGCAACAGGGTGCGATGCGACACCACCGGCGACGCCCTCCGTTTTGCTCTGGAGCACCGGCGCAGCATGCGCACTCACGGGCTCCGGCACGCCAAGCGGCCAGACGCGAATGCCCATCTCGCACAGCATCGCGAGCTGGCGGTCGTCAAGGTGCATGGTCGGCACCTTGCGACGCACTCGAAATCTTCAAGCTCATGACGATCGCGTCCTCGCGCCTGCCCAATGCCGCGGGGTAGTAAGCTTTTCGCACCGCCCTCGGCTGAAAACCGAAGCGCTCGTAAATTTGCTGCGCACGCAAGTTGCTCTGCCGAACTTCGAGCCACAGCTCGCGTGCCGCGGAGGATTCGCAAAGTTGCACGATGGCCTCGAGCAGAAAGCGGCCCCGTCCTCGCCCCTGCTCACCCGGCGCGACGGTCAGATTCAGCAGGTGCATTTCTTCGAACCCCGGCAGCACGACGAAGTAACCGAGCACGCGGCCGCGCGCATCGCGCAGGGTCTGGCACACATGGCTCGCGGCAAGCGAGTCGACAAAGTTGACGCGGCTCCACGGGAACGCATACGCCGCCTGTTCGACGCTAAGCACGGCGACAAAGTCATGCGGCGTCATCGGCGCCAAGTGCAACGCCGAAGGGACAGGGTCCGAAAGCCGGGCGCTCATCGGGCCGGCCCGGAAATGCTGCCGCCCAGCTCTTTCGCGGTGGCACGTTCGGCAATCGTGTGGGCGACCTTGTCGCGCACGTAGGCCGGCGCGGCAGCGCCGGCGTCTAGCGCGGCGCCGTGCACCCAGAGCCGTTCTGCCACCGTCAAGAGCGCAGCGGCACGCGGCGCTGCGAGTGCATGGCAGTGGGCGGACCCTGTGTCGAGCCGACCGGCAAACGCCCGAAGCGCGTTGCCCGCGACGTGAGACGGCGGTGATTCCAGCCACGCTCGATTCATCTGGTCCGCGCTCGCCAGCAGAGGTGCGTCGAGCACGCTCCAGCGTCCCGCCTCATGCACGTATTGCGCTGCATAAATCTGCTCCATGCGCGCGTCTACGGTGCACCACACGCGCACATGTTCTGCGCCCTGGCGAGCGTCTTCGGCGATCGCCATCAAGGTGTCGATCGCCAGCACCGGCTTGCCCGCCCCCAGGGCCAGGCCTTGCGCGGCAGCGCACGCGGTGCGCAGGCCGGTGAAAGCGCCCGGCCCACAACCGAAGCCAATCGCGTCGAGGTCACACAATTGCGCGCCGGCGGATTCGAGCAAGGAAAAAATCGCCGGCAACAACTCCGCCGACGCCTTGGTGCCACCGGCGGATTCGAGGACCCAGTCGCGGCCGTCGATGCGCAGGCCCAGGTGCATCACTTCGTTGGAAGTGTCGAACGTCAGGAGCTTGCTCACCGTGGCTCCCGCTGCGGATTCATGCAGGCTTGGCAACGGGCGGCGCCGGCCGAGCCGCGCGCAGGCCGAACAACAGGCCCGCAGTCACGCAGACCAAGCCCACGATCAGCGTCACGGTCAACGGCTCGCCGAGCAGCGGCACCGCGGCCAGTGCCGTGATCACCGGGACCAGCGCCGTGATCATCACGGTGCGCAAGGGGCCAAAAGTCGCGACGACGTGGGCGAAGGCGACGCCCGCGATCAGCATCGTCACGCCGCCCTGGTAAACACCCTGGAACGCAATTTCGCGCCAACTCGCTTGCGCCAGCGCACTCGGCCAGGCGCCCAAGGCAGCGCCCGCGGCGTACAGCGGCACTGCGGTGACGAGGCAACTGAAGGCCACGGCCAGCGTGGCAGTGATCGCGCCGATGCGCCACTTGCGGCACAGGACCGCGTAAGTCGACCAGGTCAGCGCGGCGCAGAGAAACAAGGCATCGCCCTTCCATACTTCGCCACCGTCGAAGGCCGCGGCCAGACTCGGCCCGCCGACGACAAGGTCGCCGACGACGATCAAGCCGAGCCCGGCATAGCGCATGCGTCCGACAGGTTCGCCCAGCAGGACCGCAGCGGTCAACGCTGTCCACAAGGGCAGTGAGCCCGGCAACAGGATCGCACCGTGCGTCGCCGGTGCGAAGAAGAATGCGCTGTAGGTCAATCCGCAGTAGCCGACGCCACCCAGGGCGCCTAGCGTGAAGGTGCGCGCGAGGCTGACGCCTTCCAGTGCGGCGCCTAGGCGCGCCTCGCGCGCGACGCGCCACGCGAGTAGGGGCAAGACCATGACGCCGGAAAACAAGAAGCGCAGGAACGCAATGTCGAACGCCGTGAGCGTGTGCTGCGCACTCGCGCGCGCAATGAGGATGAACGAGGACCAGATGCACAATACCGCCAAGGCGCAGCCGACGGCCAGCCCGGTGCCCAGCCCATTTCGGCTCGAAGTCATCGGTGCAGTTTAGGCCAGGCCTGCGCTGTGCCGGGGTCGACGCGTGGGCTAGGCGCCGACCCGACCCGCAGGAGTCGGGTTCGGCCGAAGCCGCTGAGAGCCCGTTTAAAACGGATTGCCGGTAGCGCGACTCACGGCCAGGCTGCCGAGAAACCCTTGACCGCTGCTGCTGAGCAGGCGGTCGCTCGCCCAAAGGTAGTTGCGCGAGCTGGCGCTGGCTGCCGAGTCGGGCGGGGTGGGGACGAGCGTCTTCGTGGTGCACGCTGGAGGGGAAAATCCGGGCTGGCACACGGCTGCCGTCCAGTTGATCAGGCCGGCGGCGGCGGGATTCCGGACGACACCCAGCACCATTTCGTCAGTCAACAGCAGGCCGATGCGGCGCCCGTCGTTGACGAACCCGTTGCGCAAGAAGTCATTGAAGATTTGGGACAATCGCGACAACATTGCTGCGCGACCCGGCGTCGCGAGGTCTTCGGCGATGGCGAAGGGCGTCAGGCCGAGGTCCGGTACCGTTGAAATCAACACACGCCCGCCAGAATCGCGGATCCGGTTCACTTGGTCACCCAGCGCAAGCGCCGCGCCTTTCAAGACCTCGGACGCACCCGAGCAATCGTGGGTCTGGTTGCATGCGCCCTCGATTTGCGTGCCCGCGCTGATGAGTGCGTACTGCACGAGGATGTCGTTGGCACCGGCCAGCAGCGTCACCAGGTCCTTGTCGACAAACCCACCCACTGAAGTGATCTGGCCCGCAATGTCGCTGACTCTGGCCCCTGGAGCCGCGAACATCAGCGCCGTGAACGGCGCGGCGCTGCCGCCGGCGCATTGCGCGAATCTCAAGCCGTACAGATCGGCCAGGATCTGCACCCACAACGGCTCGGCTGCGCAATCGGGGTTGTCATTGCTGTCGAATCCGCTGACGCTGTACTTGCTCCCGTCGCCGTTGAGCACGCTGGTTTCGTCGCCGAGCACGATCAGCCGCTTCGCGACGAAGCGTTCGATCGGCTCGCCTCCGCCGCACGCCGCCAACAGCGTCGCTGCGCACATGAGGGCACCGAGGGCGCGGCGCCGGGCTCCAACCAAACTCGTCTTCATCGAATACTCCGAGGGTACTTCGTCAAGGGATCAAGCGGCTGCTGCGCGCTGCAACCGGTCGCGAATGCCGTCCCACCGGGGGTCGTCCGGAGGCTCCTCGACCCAGATGAGTTGCACGCCCATCGCATCGAAGTCGCGCAGCGCGGCGAACAACTCGTGGGCTGCAGCGTCTGGCCGAAACGGCATGCGCTGGTGAATGAAACCGGGCGCAGCGCCCGCCGGCAGTGAACGCGAATATACCGCCAGCTTCAATGGCTGCTCGCCGAGCATCTGCAGCGCGGTTTCCAGCAGCCGCGTGGACATGAGGCGAAGCTTGGCGCGCGGCGCGTAGTGTGCAGCGAGCGTTCCGGGCGCCGCCGCGGCTGCGGCGTCGGCGTCCCGCAGCGGCTCGCCCAATGCCGCCTCGATGCGCTCGCGCGCGACGATCCCCGGCCGCAGCAGCATCGCGTGTGGGCCTGAAAGGTCGACGATGCTCGATTCGATTCCCACCGCGCAGTCGCCACCGTCAAGCACCGTCATCGTGTCATCGAACTCGGCAATCACGTGCGCTGCGCGCGTCGGGCTGAGACGGCCGAAGCGGTTTGCGCTGGGCGCTGCCACGCCGGGCACGCCCAGACGCTTGCACGCGGCCAGCAAAGTCTGCGCGACAGGGTGCGCCGGGCAGCGCAGGCCAAGCGTCGGATGGCCTCCCGCTGCGGCGCTCGCCACACCATCGCTGCGCGCAACGATGATCGTCATCGGCCCGGGCCAGAAGGCATCGATCAGGCGCATCGCGCGCGGCGACAGTGCCGGCGTGAAATGCGCTGCGTCGGCGGGCTGCGCGACGTGCACGATGAGCGGGTGGTCGGCGGGCCGCCCCTTGGCGGCAAAGATTTTCGCAACCGCACCATCGTCGTCGGCGCGCGCACCCAGGCCATACACCGTCTCGGTGGGAAAGGCGAGCAACGCGCCGCCGGCCAGCTGCTCAGCCGCCCGCTCCACGGCGGCGGGGTTGCGTCCGTCCAGCAGCACGGGCTAGAACGCCTCGATGCCCAGGCGCTGCGCAGCCTGCAGCGCTTTCGCGTGGGCTTGCGCGGCGGTCGCCGCAGTGAGCGTCAAGTGCCCCATCTTGCGTCCGCGCCGCGGGCTCGTCTTGCCGTAGAGGTGCAAGTGGGCTCCCGGGAGTTCGAGCACACTCGCCCAGTCGGGTGGGGCTTCCGACTCGCTCGCGCTGAACCACAGATCTCCCATCAGGTTGAGCAACACGGCCGGGGAATGTTGACGGGGTGCAGTCAACGGCGCACCGGTGAGCGCGCGCACTTGCAATTCAAACTGCGAGACATCGCAGGAATCGATCGTCGCGTGGCCGGAGTTGTGCGGGCGTGGCGCCATTTCGTTGGCGAGCAAGCGACCATCTTGCAGCACGAAGAACTCGACGCACAGCACGCCGACGTACTGCATTTGTTGCGCCAAACGCAGCGCCGCCTTGACGGCCTGCGCCTCGAGAGCTGCCGGGATCTGCGGCGCCGGGCACAGCGTCACCGCAAGAATACCCGCGCGATGCAAGTTGTGCTGCGCGGAGAAGTGCACCGCTTCGCCCTGCGCATTGCGCGCCACGATGATGCTGAGTTCGAGCGCCAGGTCCAGGCGCTGCTCGATAACGCAGCGCACGCCACCCAAGTCTCGCCATGCGCCAGCCAGATCGGCGCGAGTCTTGACGGGCATTTGCCCCTTGCCGTCGTAGCCAAGTTGCGCCGTCTTGAGGATCCCGGGAAACAAGGCGTCGTCCAGATTCGTCAGATCGGCGGGCGTTTCGAGAAGCGCGAACGCGGCACACTCAATGCCGCAGCGCTTGAAGTGGGCTTTCTCGGCAGCGCGGTCCTGGCAGATCGCCACGACCTGCGCCCCCGGCGCGACCGGGCGCTGTGCCGCGAGCGTGACGAGCGCATGCGCTGGAACGTTTTCGAACTCCGTCGTGATCGCCGCGCTGCACTGCGCCAGTTGCGCGAGACCTTGCGCGTCGAGGTAATCGGTGCAGAGGTGGTGGTGGGCAATCAGCCCGGCCGGGCTGGCCGGGTCGGGGTCGAGCACGGCGGTGCGGTAGCCCAAACGCTGTGCCGCGTGCACGAACATGCGGCCGAGCTGCCCGCCGCCCATGACGCCCAGCGTCGCGCCGGGTGCGATGAAGTGCGTCACTTCAATTCGGCGCTCATGGCGCGCGCCGCTTCGGTCTGGCGCGCGCGGTAAACGTCGAGTCGATCGCGCAGTTCTTGATCTTGATTGGCCAGCAAGGCCACAGCGAACAGCGCCGCATTGGCCGCACCCGCCGGGCCGATCGCAAATGTGGCCACTGGAATGCCCTTGGGCATTTGCACGATGGAATGCAGCGAATCCACGCCTGACAGGAACTTGCTCGCCACCGGCACACCGAGCACGGGAACCGTCGTCTTGGCGGCCAACATGCCAGGCAGATGCGCGGCACCGCCCGCGCCGGCGATGATCGCCTTCAGGCCGCGTGCCGCCGCGCTTTGTGCGTACGCAAACATGTCGTCAGGCATGCGATGCGCCGAAATCACGAGCGCTTCGAAGGGGACGCCGAACTCGGCGAGAATCTCGGTGGCGGCGCGAAGGGTGTCCCAATCGCTGCGGGACCCCATGACCACGCCGACCACCGCTGGCGCGTGATCCATGCGCTGGCTCCGTATCTTGATCGAATTTCAATTGTAGGCGCCGCGACCGCGCCGCCCCCGAACCGACACCGTGACCATGCTCGATATCTCCCTGCAAAACTTCGAAACCGACGTGGTCACCGCGTCGATCCAGCAACCGGTGCTGCTCGATCTCTGGGCGCCCTGGTGCGGCCCGTGCAAGGCCTTGGGGCCGGTGCTCGAGAAGCTCGAAGTCGCCTACGCCGGGCGATTCAAGCTGGCCAAACTCAATTCCGACGAGCAGCCCGAGATCGCCGGTCAGCTCTCGCAAATGTTCGGCGTGCGCAGCATTCCGTTTTGCGTATTGTTCAAAGGCGGCCAGCCGGTCGACGGTTTTGTCGGCGCCATCCCCGAGGCGCAGGTGCGCAGTTTTCTCGACAAACATGTCGACAGCGCCGAGGAAGCGGCGGCCCAAGAAGAAATCGAAGACGCGCAAGAGCTGCTCGCCGAAGGCGATATTGACCAGGCGCTCGGAAAACTCCAGGAAGCCGTGGCGATCAATCCCGGCAACGACGCCGCCCGCGCCGACTACCTGCGTGCCCTGCTCGGCGCCGGGCGGACTGCCGAGGCACGCCGCGCGTTTGACCCCGTGGCGAGCAAAGTCATTCTCGACGCGCGTTTGGCAGCCTACGGCCTGTGGCTGGCGGCGTGCGAAAGCGCGCCGAGTGCGCGCCCAGTCGAAACGCTGGCCGCTGCGGTTGCGCAGAACAAGCGCGACTTCGATGCGCGCCTGGAACTCGCCCAAGTCCACTTCGCCGCGCAGCGCTTCACTGAGGCGATGGATGAATTGCTCGAGATCGTGATGCGCGACAAGGCCTGGAAAGACCAAATCGCGCGCAAGACCATCGTCGCGATTCTCGAAGTGATGAGCAAGCCTGCGTCGGCAAAAGCCGCACCCGCCGCGGCCAAAGGCACGCTGGAGCTCTCCGGGAAGATTGCCGCGACACCGTCCGACCCGGTCGTCGATGCCTATCGGCGCAGGCTGAGCATGGCGCTGTTCTAAGTGCTGCGCAGCGGTCACCGAGCCGCGGCGGCTTGCGGGATTCAAACAAGAATCAAGCGGCCGGCGTGATTCCGTTCGCCGTCATGCCGCCAAGCAAGGCGACAAAGCGGCGCTGCAGCAATTCGAAGTCGCGCCAAGCGGACTCGGCAAGTTGTGCGTGGCGGTTGGCGTCAGAACTCTCGCCCAATTCACGATAGATGTTGGCGAGCCGGGAGTGCGTTGCGGCGCGCTCATCGACCTGAGTCCGCGCGGTCACGGATTGTTCGGCGGCTTTCGCTTCGGACCTGGCCCGCTGGGCGTCGCCCTGCCGCAGACGACACCAGGCGATGTCGGAAAGAACGTCCGATGCCATTCGTGAAACTTCCGAAGCAACCGCGCCGGCAAAGTGTTGGTCGTAAATTTGCAGCGCCTCGGCGCTTCGCTGTTGCAGCGAGAGATACCGCGCGCGCAACATGGGCCGCAGCGGCTCCAGCGTCGACGTTCCGACGAGAAGGTCGAAGTTCTCGCTTGAGTCCAAGCCTACGAGGCTCAAATCGGCTTCCCGGGCTTCGCCACGCCCGGTGAGCACCGCCTGTCGAAAGTTATCCAAGCGCATACCGACCATGTTGTGCATGAGGGCGCTGATGGTCAATTCGTCGCCGTCTGCGGTTGCATGCACTCTTGCGCGGGTGTACCACGGCGACGCAAGATCCCAGCG
>JBEBHW010000599.1:0-3031 GCA_040081145.1 Burkholderiaceae bacterium | reverse complement strand
ACCCCACCCTCTTTAAGGCAAGACCTGACCCCATCCTCCATTTGCCTTGGACCGTTCAGTACTTGTGCAAGACCTTGACTCCGCTGGCCGCCGCGCCGACGTAGGCCACTGCGCCCGGGGTGGCCTTGACGAAGGCAATCGTTTCGGCATCGTTGTTCTTGAAGCCGGGTGCCGTGAGGCCTTCGCGAAACGCTTTTTTTGTCCAGCGCGCCGAGTACTTGGCCACGTCGGTCTGCAGCACTTTGGCGACGAACGCGGTTTGCTCTGCGGGGTTGTCCAGGGGAACCAGCTTGACGCTG
The DNA here is from genome assembly GCA_040081145.1 of Burkholderiaceae bacterium. Lineage (GTDB taxonomy): Bacteria > Pseudomonadota > Gammaproteobacteria > Burkholderiales > Burkholderiaceae_C > JAEMQF01. The sequence goes on along the minus strand of JBEBHW010000599.1, from coordinate 2,732 downwards.
CCCGCGAGTTGTCTATCGCCAAGGTACAGCTCTTTGACTTCGTCAGCGCTCAAGGTCACGGAAGGGTGGGCGATCACCTCACCGGCGCGCACCGAGGTCACGATCGAAGCGCACAACACGCCCAGGCACGCGGCAATGACGTTCAGCTTTGTCTTCATGGAGACCTCGCTCAGAACGCGACCGAGAACTGCAGCGCCGCGCGCCGGTAGCTGCGCGCGGTGAATGGCAGTGGCGCGCCGGTGGCGTCGATCAGCGTGGTCGCGTTTTCGCGCGTGCGGCTCAATTCGATCTTGAACGACGAGAGCGCGTCGAGTTCGTAGCGCGCGCCCAGCGAGCTGCGGGCGTACGAGCGCCCCGCCTCCTGGCTGCGGAAAAAGTTGTCCAGCGGATCGAGCGACGCGTTTTCGTAGCGCAGGTAGGGCGTGACCGCGCCGAAGGTCCTGCCCAGCTGGGCGAACCAGGCGTTGCTGCTGCGCTTCGTGCCATCGGCCATGTCCGTGTTACCGAAGTGGTAGGACTCCGCAATCGCCTCCCAATCGTTTTCGTCGTAGCCGACATAGGTGCCGAACATGCGCAGCTTGGTGCTGCTCATGGCGGTGGGGGTGGTGTCGTAGGCCTGCACCGTGGAGCCGAAAGCGTGCAAGCCCACCCGCAGGCCGCTCAGCGCTCCGGAGGCGAGGTAGCCGACGTTGGCTCCCAGCATCTTGCCCGGGCTGTTGTCGGTGAACGCATTGAAGTCGAGCGTCCGATCGGCGATGCGCGGGCCGTTCGCAAGGAAGGCGTCATAAGAGATCTTCGCTCCGGCGAGCGGCGTCTTGCCACTCGCCCAGACGCCCACCGAGTGCGCAGGGATGAAGCCGCCCTTGTCTTCGAAGTCGATGAAGCGCGGCCGCGAGATCGACGTCTGCAGGTTCGCGCCGTGGTGGAACGCCGTGTTCCACCAGCCGAACGGCGTGTGAAAGCGGCCGGCCCACAGCGTGACAGCGTCGTTGACGAGGTAGCCCAGCTGCAGGCGCTCCATGTCCACGGCCAGACCGCCGTCGCCGCCGTACTCCAGGGCAATCTCGATCAAGCCCTTGACGCGCGGGCCGAACTGCGGCGTGAGGTAGAGGTCGAGCAGACCGCCGTTGAAGCCGTTGAGTTTGTTCGGGTCGTCGCCGGAAGACCAACCCGCGCCGACGTCGGCAAACCCGTGCAGCGCCACGCCGGTCTGCGCGTGCGACAGGTGCGGGGCCCCCAAGGCAGCGCACAGCGCGACGGGCCCCATGCCACGAGTGAATAGCTTGCGGATCAAGCCACCGGTGACACGCCGCGATGGCAAAGTCATTCGCATGGGTTCTCCTTGTTGTGGCGGCGAGCCGCTGGCTTGCGGGCTGCCGCAGAAAAACGCGGCGGATTGTGGCATCGTTTCGCCCCACTCATCCATCCTGAAACGCCTCTTTGGACTTGAGCATGGGGCGCAGCAAGTAGCTCATCACGCTGCGCTCGCCGGTGCGCACCTCCACCGAGCCCGTCATTCCGGGCATCACGGGCAGCGGCTTGCCGTGTGCCATCAGGGTTGACGAGTCGGTGCGAACCAGGGCGCGGTAGTAAGTGGCGTCGGCGGCGGCGCCGCGTTCGGTGTCGCCCAACGCGTCGGGGCTGATCGTCTCGATGCGGCCCTTCAGGCCGCCGTACATCGCGTAGTCGTAGGCCGAGAGTTTGATCTGCACGTCCTGGCCGACGCGCACAAAGCCAATTGCCGCGGGCTTGATGCGTGCCTCGATCAGGATGCGGTTTCCGAGCGGCACGATTTCCATCACGGGTGCGCCGGGAGCGATGACGCCGCCGATCGTCGCGATGCGGATGTTCTTCACGAGGCCGCGCACCGGCGACTTGAGCACGGTGCGGCGCAATACGTCGGCGCGCCCGCTGATCTGCTCGTTGACTTGCGCCAGCTCGGTCTGCACGCGAACCAGATCCGTGCTCGCGTCCTGGCGGAAGCGGTTCACGCGCTCCGAAGTCTGAAGGCGCAAGTCGTTCACCTGGCGCCGCAGGCGGATCACTTCGACGTTGGACATCAAGCCCTTGTCGGCCATGTTCTGCGCGAGGTCGAGCTCGCGCTGCAACAGCGCCACGCTCAACTGGGTCGACGCGACCGCGTCTTGCAGCGAATGTTTGCGCGCGTGGTACGACGCGGTCTCGCCTTGCACGATGTTGGGCAGCGCCGCCACTTCGGGCGGGAACTTGAGCGCGCGCCCCGTCGCCTCGGCACTCAGGCGCGCAATCGTCGCGTGCAGCGCGAGGCGCTTCGCCTGGCCTTCGTTTTGTTGCGCCTCGAAGCGTGTCGGGTCGATCAGCGCCAGGTCCTGGCCGGCGTCGACCTGCATGCCTTCACGCACCAGCAGGTCGCGCAGAATCCCGCCTTCCAGGCTCGCGATGACTTGCTCTCGACCATCGGGAATGACGCGTGCGTCGGCGCGCGTGATGTCGTCGACGCGCGTCAGGCCGGCCCAGGCGACGGCGCTGCCCAGCACCGCGGCGAGCAGCACGAGCGCCCAGCTCGTTCCCGGCGTTGCGTCGACGACCTGGGCCGCGCGCAGCGGCGAGAGGTAGGGCGTGTCGCTGCGCAGCGGCGCGCGCTCAGGCGTGGATTTGTCGCGCCAGAACATGTTCAGGCCACCGCCTCGACGGCTTGCGAGCGAGTCTGGCGCGGCGCGAGAGGTGCGGCGGCCGCTTGCTGCGCTGGGGGC
>JBEBHW010000598.1:0-3051 GCA_040081145.1 Burkholderiaceae bacterium | reverse complement strand
CGTCATGGCGTGTTACCTGACGCTGTCGCTGCTGACCTCCGCAGCAATGAACGCGTACAACCGCCGCGCGGCGATCCGGGAGCGCTGAACATGGCCGGCGCTTCCGTGTTTCAATCCATCGCGCCGCGCGCCGCGCCGGTCGCGACCGAAGGCGCCAGAGCCTGGCTCAAACGCAACTTGTTCGACGGCTGGGGCAATACGCTGACGACTGTGGTCACGCTGGCGGTGCTGTTGTGGCTCGTGCCGCCGCTCTTCAACTGGGGCGTCTGGCACGCCGTTTTCGCGCCCGACAACGCCGCGTGCCGGGCCGCGCAGGAAGTGGGCGCGTGCTGGGGCGTGATCGCCGAAAAGGGCCGCCTCATACTGTTCGGCCGCTACCCTTACGCCGAACAGTGGCGCCCGCTGCTCGCGTGCGCCGCCCTCATCGCCTTGCTCGTCGCGAGTTGCCTGCGGCCCATGTGGCGGCCGTGGCTGGCGGCTCTGTGGTTTGGCGTGCTGGCGCTGTTCCTCGTGTTGATGCTCGGCGGCGTGTTCGGGCTGACGCCGGTTGAGACGTCGCGCTGGGGCGGCTTTCCGCTGACTTTGATGCTGTCGGTCGTGAGCCTGGCGATCGCCTTCCCGCTGGCGATCTTTGTCGCGCTGGGGCGCAGCTCCAAGCTGCCGGCGATCCGCGCGATTTGCGTGTTCTACGTCGAGCTGATTCGCGGCGTGCCGTTGATTTCGGTGCTGTTCATGGCGTCGTTCATGTTCCCGCTGTTCATGCCGCAGGGCGTGACGATCGACGTGCTGCTGCGCGTGTTGGCCGGAATGACGCTGTTTGCCGCGGCCTATCTTGCCGAGGTCGTTCGCGGCGGCTTGCAGGCCTTGCCCAAGGGCCAGGTCGAAGCGGCGCAAGCGCTCGGCCTGAGCTACTGGCAGGCGACGCGAATGATCGTGCTGCCGCAGGCGCTGCGCCTGGTCGTGCCGGCGATCGTCAACACCTTCATCAGCACGTTCAAAGACACCTCGCTCGTCACCATCGTCAGCCTGTACGACTTGACCGGCGCGCTGCAGCTTGCGCTGGGCGACGCCGACTGGCGCAAATTCTTCCTCGAAGGCCAGCTCTTCGTCGCTGCGGTGTACTTCGTCTTCTGCTTCGCACTGTCGCGCTACAGCCGCTGGGTCGAGGCTTATCTCAACACAGGCATGCGCAGACAATGACCATGGTCACCACTGAAGCTCCGATCATTCAATTCGCCGCCGTCAACAAGTGGTACGGCCAGTTCCACGTGCTGCGCGATATCCAGCTCGACGTGGCGCGCGGCGAGCGCATCGTGATTTGCGGGCCCTCGGGCTCGGGCAAGTCAACGCTGATCCGCTGCATCAACCGGCTCGAAGAACATCAGTCGGGTCGCTTGATCGTTGACGGCACCGAACTCAGCGACGACGTCAAAGCGATCGACACGGTGCGGCGCAACGTCGGCATGGTGTTTCAGCAGTTCAACCTGTTCCCGCACCTGACGGTGCTGGAGAACCTGACGCTCGCGCCGATGTGGGTCGGCAAGTTTCCGAAGAAGGAAGCCGAAGCACGCGCGATGCAGCAATTGCAGCGTGTGCAGATCGAAGAGCAGGCCGGCAAGTACCCGTTGCAGCTTTCCGGTGGGCAGCAACAGCGCGTCGCAATCGCGCGCGCCCTGTGCCTCACGCCCAAGATCATGCTCTTCGACGAGCCGACCTCGGCACTCGACCCGGAGATGATCAACGAAGTGCTCGATGTGATGAAAGAACTCGCCGGCCAGGGCATCACGATGCTGTGCGTGACGCACGAGATGGGCTTTGCGCGCTCCGTCGCCGACCGGGTGATCTTTATGGACCACGGCCAGATCGTCGAAGAGAACACGCCCGAGGAATTTTTCAATCACCCGAAGAGCGATCGATCGCGCGACTTCCTTTCGAAAATTCTCGCGCATTGACAGACAAGTTCCGACGCGGCGCGCATGGCGTGAAGACACGTTTTGCCCCGGTGCTGATCCACGCGGCGGGCGACGCCTTGCCGCGCCCGCATGGCAATTGTTATTGGCTGATTGCCGGGCGTGTGCTGGCGGGGGAATATCCCGGTGCCGACGACGCCGTGCTGATGCAACGGCGATTGGAAGCGCTGCTCGACGCGGGCATCACGCGCTGCTTCGACTTCACCCACGAGGCCGAGGCCTTGCCGACTTATGCCGCGCAGTTGCAGCGGGCGGGCGCCGAGCGCGGCGTGGACGCCAAGAGCGTTCGCTTTGGCGTCGCTGACTTCGGCGTGCCGTCGGTGAACGGCATGCGCACCACGCTGCAGGCCATCGATACCGCTCTGGCCGGCGGTGCCAACGTCTATCTGCATTGCCGCGCCGGCATCGGCCGCACAGGCACGGTGGCGGGTTGCCTGCTCGTCGAACAGGGCTTGGGGGCAGGTCAGGCGCTGGCTGTGATTCGCGACAAGTGGCGCGTCATGGCGAAGCTCGCCGTCGCGCCGCACTCGCCCGAAACCCGGGAGCAGCGAGACTTCATCTCGACCTGGGCGGAGCTGCAGCGCGCGCAGTCACGCCCGGCGTGACGCACAGGCGCTTGCCCGAAAGCGTGCCCGAGACGGCACCCGGAGTCGCCGTGGCAATCCAACCCTCAAGCGAGTCGATCTGCGCCGGCAAGCCGAAGTTCGGCTGCGTCGCCGACCAGGCCGCCTGCATCAGGCAGAGCACGGCATCGAGCCGGTCGGCGCTGGCGTCGTCGATCAATCCGTTGCGCTGGGAATCTCTCAGCAGCAGGCGCAAACCCAGGCGTGTGCGGCCGTGCTCAAGGGCGTCGATGAGTTCGGCGCGCGCCTGCCGGCGCGGCTCGTCCTGGTGCGCCTTCGTATCGCTCTTGTAAGACCGCCTGCCGAGCAGTTCGCGGGCGAGCAGCCCCGGGTAGCCTTCCAGAGCGACGCGGCCGCGGTCGCCGTCGTGCAGGCCCGGCATGTGCACTCCCGAGGCGAGCAGCAGGGGAACTCCCGCATGCAACATGTAGGCCACCGGCGGGTTCACCCACTTCATC
>JBEBHW010000597.1:0-3051 GCA_040081145.1 Burkholderiaceae bacterium | reverse complement strand
CGCAGCGTCGGCGACCTGTACAAAGGCGCATTCATTCCGGGATTCGTTCTGACGGCGCTGTACATCGGCTACATCATGCTGACGAGTGCATTCCGACCCCAGTATGTGCCGGCGCTGCCCGCGGAAGCACGCACGATCCGCGAAGACGACGGCACGCCGGGGCTGCGCTCGCTGGGCGTGCTCGCCGCGCTGTCGGTGGCGCTGGCGGTGCTGTTTGCCAAGACGCGACCGGCCAGCGTGCCCACCGACGAGCTCATCGTCACTTCGATGTGCGTGGGCGTCGGTGTCGCGTTCGCCGCGGCGGTGATCAACCATGTGACCAAACTGAACCTGCTGTCGCGCATGGCCGAGCGCGTGACTTTCGTGCTGATCCCGCCGCTGGCGCTGATCTTCCTCGTGCTGGGCACCATTTTCCTCGGCATCGCCACACCGACCGAAGGCGGCGCGATGGGCTCGGTGGGCGCGCTGGCGATGGCGATCGGACGCAAGCGACTGGATTTGAAGTTGCTGCGCCAGGCGATGGACCAGACGATGAAGCTGTCGTGCTTTGTGCTCTTCATCCTCATCGGCGCCACCGTGTTCAGCCTGGCGTTCCAGGGGGTTGACGGGCAGAAATGGGTCGAGCACCTGCTCACCGGCCTGCCCGGCGGGCAACTCGGCTTCCTGATCGTCGTGAACATCCTGATCTTCGTCCTGGCGTTCTTCCTCGACTTCTTCGAACTCTCGTTCATCATCATTCCGTTGGTGGGGCCTGTGGCCGAAAAGCTCGGCATCGACCTCGTGTGGTTCGGCGTGCTTCTCGCGGTGAACATGCAGACCTCGTTCATGCACCCGCCGTTCGGTTTTGCGTTGTTCTACCTGCGCAGCGTCGCCCCGGTGGACGACTACAAGGACAGGCTCACGGGCAAGACCATCAAGAAGGTCACGATCGAGCAGATCTACTGGGGTGCGGTGCCCTTCGTCATCATCCAGGTGGTGATGGTCGCGCTCATCATCGCCTTCCCGGGGCTCGTGTCCAGCGGCCTGGCAAAGGACGAGAAGATCGACCTCGACAAGGCGATCCAGCAGCTGCAGGTTCCCAGCGCACGCGACTCGGTCGGCGCAGCCGCGCCGGGTGCCTCAGCGCCCGAAGGAGGCGACGCGAAAGAAGACCCGATGCGCGGCCTGCTTGAATCGATGTCGAAAGAGCAGAAGCAAAAGCCCTGAGGAAATTCTCCGCAAACAAAAACCCCGCCGAGGCGGGGTTTCTTGAAGAAGCGAAACAACGGCCTGCAGCGACGCCAGGCCGTCCTTCCTACAGCTTCTGCGCCTGCATGAAGTCGTCGAATGCCGCTTCGCTGAAGCGGAACCACAGGTTCGCGTCGCGACGGTAGGTCGAGTAGTCTTCGTAGATCTTCTTCCAGGCGGGGTTCGACGCGTTGAGTTCGGCGTAGACTTCCTGCGACGCCTTGAACGCCCCTTCCATCACGTCTTTCGGGAAGCGGAACAGCTTCACGCCCTGGCCGACCAGCATCTTCAGCGACGCGGCGTTGCGGTAGTCGTACTTGCCGAGCATGTCGAGGTGGCCGAACGCCGCAGCCGATTCGATGATCGCCTTGTATTCGCCGGACAGACCCTCGTACGCCTTCTTGTTGACGTAGAGCGAGAGCTGCGGGCCGCCTTCCCACCAGCCAGGGTAGTAGTAGTTCGGCGCGACTTTGTAGAAGCCGAGTTTGTAGTCGTCGTACGGGCCCACCCATTCGGCAGCGTCGATCGTTCCCTTTTCGAGTGCCTGGTAAATCTCACCGCCGGGAATGTTCTGGGGCACGACGCCGATGCGCTCGGCGACCTTGCCGCCGAACCCACCGACGCGGAACTTCAGGCCTTTCAAGTCAGCCACCGACTTGATTTCCTTGCGGTACCAGCCGCCCATCTGCGCGCCGGTATTGCCCATCGGGAAGTTGACGATGTTCGCGTTGGCGTAGAACTCGCGCAGCAGCTTCAGGCCGTTGCCTTCATACATCCAGGCCGCCATCTGGCGCGCGTTCAGGCCGAAGGGAATGGCGCAATCGAGCGCGTAGGTCGGGTCCTTGCCGAAGAAGTAATACGGCGCCGTATTCGCCATCTCGACGGTGCCGTTGCCCACGGCGTCGAGCACACCGAATGCCGGAACGAGTTCACCGGCAGCGTGCGTCGTGATGACGAACTTGCCGCCCGACATCTCGCTCACCTTCTTGGCGAACACGTCGCACACGCCGAACAGCGTATCGAGCGACTTCGGGAAGCTGGAGGCGATGCGCCAGCGAATGTTCGCCTGCGCGTGCACGATGGCTGGCGCCGCACCGGCAGCCAGCACGCCGGCGATGCCGGTTTTGCGGATAAAGGAACGACGTTCCATGCTCATGCTCAATCTCCTGTGAAAAGTGCGAAGGGGAAGACCCGGAAATCCGACGACCGCGCGAATTCTAGGAGTAGGGGACAACCCGAATCACCGGTGTTTACCCGGTCGGGCCCCGCTACTGCCCGGCGATCTTCATGCGCTCGATCAAGATCGAGCCGACGCTCTTCGAACCCTGGTTGTAGACGTCAGAACCCACGGTCACGATTTGCTTGAACATCTCGCGCAGGTTGCCGGCAATCGTGATCTCGTGCACCGGGTACTGAATCTTCCCGCCCTCGACCCAGAAGCCCGCCGCACCGCGCGAGTAGTCACCCGTCACGTAGTTCACGCCCTGCCCCATGAGTTCGATGACGAACAGGCCTGTGCCCAGTTTGCGCAACATTGCCGGCAGGTCATCGCCTGGCGCAGTAAGGCGGCTCGTGAGGGTGAGGTTTTGCGAGCCACCGGCGTGGCCTGTGGTTCGCAGGCCAAGCTTGCGCGCCGAGTAAGTGGACAGGAAGTAGCCTTGCACGACGCCTTCGCGCACCACGTCCCGCGCCCGGGTCACCACGCCCTCGTCGTCGAACGGCGTGCTGCCCTTGCCGCGCGGCACATGCGGCTCTTCGCGAATGTCGATGTGCGGGCTGAGCACTGCTGGCCCAGGCTGTCAAGCAGAAAGCTCGACTTGCGGT
>JBEBHW010000596.1:0-3052 GCA_040081145.1 Burkholderiaceae bacterium | reverse complement strand
GTCGAGCGCGAAGAAAAGATCCGCAAGCACGTCGCGCGGCCTTACTGGGAAATCAAGGCGACGTTTGCGGCGCGGGCCGGGCAGTACGACGCCAAGTGGTTCGATCCGAAGTGGAAGAAGAACGCCGACGATCCGGAGCAGCGTGCGGACCGGCTGTGGGACGCAAAGAGCGCCCAGACTATCGCCGACGCAGTGCGCGGGCAGAGCGCCAGCGTCAGCGAAGAGGCCAAACCCAGCAGCCAGAGCGCGCCGGGCCTGTACGATCTGACGACGCTCCAGCGCGAAGCGAATTCGCGCCTCGGCTTCTCGGCGAAGACGACGCTGTCGATCGCGCAGGCGCTCTACGAAAAACACAAGGTGCTGACCTACCCGCGAACCGACAGCAAGGCGCTGCCGGAAGACTATGTCGACGTCGTGAAGAAGACGATGAAGATGATCTCGGTGGAGGACATGCCGGGTCCGCTGCGTGCGCTGGCGGTGCACGCCAAGACGGCGCTGAAAGAGGGTTACGTCAAGCCGAACAAGAAGATTTTCGACAACGCCAAAGTCTCGGACCACTTCGCCATCATCCCAACGTTACAGGCGCCCAAGAGCTTGAACGAGCTCGAGGCGAAGCTCTACGACATGGTGCTCAAGCGCTTTCTCGCGGTGTTCTTCCCGCCGGCCGAGTTCATGGTGACGACGCGAATTTCCAGCGTCAAGGTCGGTGCCAAGCAGCACCAGTTCCAGACCAACGGCAAGGTCATGGTCAAGCCGGGCTGGCTCGCTGTGTACGGCAAGGAAGCGCAGGAGGACGATGCAAACCTGGTCGCGGTGGCAGAAGGCGAGATGGTCCGCACGGAAGAGGTGGCCGCGAATGCGCTGAAGACCAAGCCGCCGGCGCGCTATACCGAGGCGACGCTGCTGTCGGCGATGGAAGGTGCGGGCAAGCTCATCGACGACGACGAACTGCGCGAGGCGATGCAGGAAAAAGGCCTGGGCACACCGGCCACACGCGCGGCCATCATCGAAGGCCTGATCTACGAGAAGTACATCCACCGCGAAGGCCGCGAACTCGTTCCCGGGGCGAAGGCGTTCCAGTTGATGACGCTGCTGCGCGGCCTGGGCGTCGAAGACCTGACCAAGCCCGAGCTCACCGGCAACTGGGAGAGCCAGCTCGCGCAAATGGAGAAGGGCAAGCTCAAGCGCGAAGTCTTCATGGCCGAAATCGCGCAGATGGCTGAGCGCATCGTGCGCAAGGCCAAGGAGTACGACCGCGACACCATCCCCGGCGACTACGCGACTCTCCAAACAGAGTGCCCCAAGTGCGGCGGCGTCGTCAAGGAGAACTACCGGCGCTTCGCGTGCAGCGGCAAGGCGGAATCACGAGACAGCGCCGACGGCGCAGAGGCCACCGAAGGCTGCGGCTTTTCGATCAGCAAGATTCCCGGCAGCCGCGCATTCGAGCTCGACGAGGTCGAGAAATTCATCGCGAACAAGAAGATCGGCCCGCTGGAGGGCTTTCGCTCCAAGGCCGGTTGGCCGTTCACTGCGGAACTCCGACTTGTTTTCGACGACGAGATCGACAACTGGAAACTCGAGTTCGACTTCGGCGAAGACGCCAAGCGCGACGGTGAATCCGGCGAGCCGGTGGACTTTTCAGGCCAGGTCAGCTTGGGTGCGTGCCCCAAGTGCAAGGGTCATGTGTATGAGCACGGCAGCAACTACCTGTGCGAACACGCCGTGGGCGCGCACGTCACGTGCGACTTCAAGAGCGGCAAGATCATCTTGCAGCAGCCTGTGGCGCGCGAGCAGATGAGCAAGCTGCTGGCCAGCGGCAAGACCGAGTTGCTGGAAAACTTCGTCTCGAACAAGACGCGGCGCAAATTCAAGGCGTTTCTCGCCTTTGACAAGAAGGAAGGCAAAGTGATGTTCGAATTCGAGCCGCGGGTGAAAAAACCGCCTGCAGCAAAGAAGGTCGCGGCGAAGGTGCCGGCCTGACCGGGGCGCTGGCGAAACATCGCGCGGCATGGCCGCAATTGTGAGAAACGTCGCGCAGCAACTCATCCAAAGGCGTTGCGTGCGCCGGAGCGGGTGCGCGACGAAGCGCACAATGCGCTGCGCGCGTCGCCCCGAGCCACGCGCTGCCGCGAGGCAGATGGCGCGGCGTCTTGCGCGAATCTTGAAAGAGTCGAGATGAACCTGATGTGGCTTCGAAGCGGTGTCGCACTCCTGCTCGCGGCGCTTGGCACGCTCGCCCAGGCGACCCTGGTGTTCGCGATCAACGAGGGCGTCACGTACCGTGTGCCGGCCGACGAAATCCGCGCGCGTTACGCAGGGATCGCCGCCGACCTGAGCAAATTGCTGCGCCAGCCGGTCCAGATCGAACCGGTGGGGCCTTACCCCTTGCTGCGCAAAGGCCTGGCCGACAAGGCCTACGACATTGCGATGGTGCACCCGGCGCACTTGTCGATCCAGGCGATGAAGGACTCGGGCTACAAACTCATTGCGGTGACCAAGGGTTATCAGCAGTACACCGCCAATTTCCTCGTCAACGCCGATTCGCCGATGAAGACCCTCGCCGATCTGAAGGGCCGCAAGCTCGGCGCTCCGGACGAAGACTCGATCACGTCGTGGATGGTGCGCGCGACGCTGCGCGACGCGCTGGGCGACGCGAGCCAGGTGTCCTACGTTTACACGCGCTACCAGGACGCGGTGCCTTTCTTCGTCGAGAACAGCCTGACCCCGGCCGGCGCCACCGCCGCGGGCTCGGTGATCAAGGCCTGGGAGGCGAAGGGCGGCAAGGTGCTCGCCAAATCCAAACCGGTGCCGATCAAGCACATCATCGTCAGCCCGAACCTGCCGCCCGAGCTGGCCGACAAGCTGCGTGACTATCTGCTGACGCTGGACAGCACCGATGAAGGCAAGAAAAAGCTCGAGCCCACCAAGTACAGCGGCTTTGCCGCGCATGACCAAGCCGCGATGCTGGCCATCGGCAAATGGCTCGGTTTGTGACGTGCCGCGACTCGAGCTGAACTGAGCCGGGCGCGCGGCACGCCGCCGCGCCAGGCCG
>JBEBHW010000595.1:0-3053 GCA_040081145.1 Burkholderiaceae bacterium | reverse complement strand
GTCCCAGCAGCCGCACCGCGCCGGTCAGTCCGCGCTCGCTCAGGCGTCGCGCCAGTTCGTCGTGCAATTCGCCGCCGCCGACAAATATGCAGCGAAAGTCGCTCCCCTCATCGCGCAGCGTGGCCAACGCGTCAATCAAGTCGACATGGCCCTTGAGTGGATGCAGGCGGCCGATCACGCCAATCAGCAACTGGCCCGGCGCCAAGCCGAGTTCTTGGCGCACACGGCCTGCGTCGGCGCCTTCAAATCGGCGCAAATTGACGCCGTTTGCTACTGTTTTTACGCGCTGTGGGGCAATGCCTTCCTGCGAAATCAGCATGCGCTCGACCTCAGAGCCGCAGGCGATTGTTGCATCCGTGACCCGGCTCAGACAGCGCGCGATCCAGCGTCGCGACGCGCTGGGCCAGGGCACGGTGCTGTGCCGCGTCGTGAACAGGCCCGGGACTCGCATCAGCCAGGCCGCCAGACGCGCGTAGCTGTCTGCGTTGTAGAGGTGGGTGTGCACCACGTTGGGTCGATGTTGTCTGAACCAGGCCATCAGCGCCGGCACCGCGCCGGGGTCCAGCCCCGGCCGGCGGCCCAGGATATGCACGGGGATGCCGATGCCTCGCAGCTCGGCTTCGAGCACGCCACCGCGCACCATGCACAGCACCGAAAAGCGGAAGCGCGGGCTCGCGTTTTGCAGCACTTCGACAATCAGGCGTTGTGCCCCATCGGGCGGCAACTCGTCGATGACGTGAACGACATGGGCAGGATTGGCTGGAGTCATGGAAGTCAGAGCGAGGCGATACGCTTTGTTGGCGCGGGCATGCGCGCTACGAAATGATCGCAGACGCCGTGGCGGCACCGCAGGCCGCTCCTGCGCACTATTCGCGAAAACCGTGTGCCTGCCACTGTTGGGTAGCCTTGCGCGTGTGCCGCAGCAGGTCAGAATGCGCGGCGGCTCGTTGTGGCTGCACATCGCCTTTCCTCCACTCGCAATCAAGCCACTGCTCGCGCGGCGAGCCGATTCACGATGCACCCGCCAACTGTTGCCTACTTGCTGTCGGCCTATCCCGACTTTCATGAGACGTTCGTGGCCCGAGAAGTCGAGGCGATCCGTCAACTTGGGATCGATCTACGCATCTACTCGCTCAAACCACCACCCAGCGGCGCGTACCTCTACGCTGAGCACGCCCGACTCGTGCGTTACCTCCCCTTTCTCTTCGATAGCCGGGTGCTTGGCAGCTTGGCGCGTTGCCTTGTGCGGCGCCCACTGCGCCTAGTCAAGGCGCTCGGCTGGGTAATCTCGACCTGTTGGCGTCGGCCTGCCGAATTCGCGAAGACGCTGGCTATCCTGCCCAAGACGCTCGCGATTGCGGATGAGCTTGACGGGTCCAAAATCGCACTGCATGCGCACTGGGCGACGATCCCGACCTCAGCCGCAGTGCTGATCCAGATCGTCAGCGGCAGGCCATTCAGCATCACAGCACACGCTTGGGACATTTATTTGCCCAGCCGCGCCGAGCTGCAAGACAAGATTCGGCGCAGTTGCGGACTGGTCACCTGCACGGGCTACAACGTCGGTTTCCTGCGCGACTTGGCTGGTCCCGAAAACGCGCACAAGGTGAACCTCAACTATCACGGCATCGACCTCTCCCGAATCACCCAGACGACGCGCGTGCGCGAAGTCGGGCAACCGTTGAAGGTCGTCGCGGTGGGTCGGCTTGTCGAACAAAAGGGCTTTCGCGACATGGTCGAGGCGGTCGCCATCGCCACCCGTGCGGGCCGCATGATCGAGGTCACGTTGATCGGCGATGGACCGCTCGAAGCTCAGCTCAAGCAGCTCGCCGCGGCGCACGGTGTGACAGACCGGATCGCGTTTGCCGGAAGGGTGGGCCACGCGCAGACGATTGCGACCATGTGTGCGGCAGACCTACTGATTGCGCCCAGCGTGATCGCCAAGAATGGCGATCGCGACGGAATTCCCAATGTCGTGCTCGAGGCAATGGCGTGTGGTTTGCCGATCATTGGCACTTCAGTCTCGGGCATCCCTGAGGTCGTGCGCAGCGGCGCTACGGGCGTGTTGGTTGCGCCGGCGGACGTGCAAGCGTTGGCGCAGGCGCTGGCGACGTTGTTCGACGACCCGGCACACGCGCGCCTGTGTGGCGGGCGGGCGCGCGAATTCATCGAGCAGAACTTCATGGTTGCGAAGAACGTCTGCGACTTGGCAGGACACCTTGGGCGATTTCACAACTACCGATGAAGTACCTGGCCCATCTGGCGGAGCCGGCGACCCTTGTCGCGGCCTTGCTGCTGCTGGGTGTCATCTACTCCTTTTACGCCGCCTCGCGAGGTCAGGGGCGCCGATTGGGCTGGTTTTGGCTCGGCCTGCTGTTCGTATATCTGGGGTTCGCGTCGCCTCTGGGTGGCAACGCTTTGCTGCGGCCTCTGGAGATGTCTGCGCAGGACGCGGCCAACCGATGCAGGGCCGATGCACCCGCACCGACCCTGGCGGTCGTGCTGGCCGGGGGTATCGAGGCCGATGCTTTGACCGCAGCGGACTACCACGTGTTGAGCGAAAGCAGCTTGCGCCGCACCATCGCCGCCGCACAGTGGGCGCACGGCGACCCGACGCGCCGCCTACTGTTGTCGGGTGGATTCGGCAAGGTCACGGAGGCGCAGCTGATGGCGCGGTTTCTCGCCGATCTGGGTGTCCAAGCGGGGCGCATCGACCAGGACAGCGTGTCGACGAATACGGCGCAAAGCGCAGACAACGTTGCCGCGCAGTTGCGGCAGGCGGGTACGGCACGCGTGCTCCTCATCACGTCGGCCGACCACATGCCGCGCGCTGCGGCCGCACTGCAGCGCCGCAGCATCTCGACCTGCGCGCTGCCCGTGGAATTTCGCTACGTGGCCCCGCTACTGCCGGGGCACCTCGTACCCCAATTGACCGCACTGACCAAGAGCACCCGTGCGCTGCACGAGTACTTCAGTCTGTTGCGCGATGGCGTGCTGAACGCACTTGATTGAGCCGGTGTGAATCGCCCATCGTCAAGTCGTTGAATGAGCCC
>JBEBHW010000594.1:0-3059 GCA_040081145.1 Burkholderiaceae bacterium | reverse complement strand
CGGTCGGCCCGACCTGGCGGAAACCGTGGCGCGCCTGACGGCGTTCGCCGACGCTGGCGCCGACTGTGTCTATGCGCCCGGCATCCGCACCGCCGACGGCACCAGCTTGTCGCCCGAGCTGGAGCAGCCGGGCCGGTCCTACTGGGTCGGCGTCGAGTTGCGGCTGTACCCGGCGCCGGCCTTGATCTTGCCGGCGAGGTAGGCCTCTGCGTCGTTGCGCCCGGCGTACTTGGTGGCGATCTCCTTGAAGCCAGGCCCGACGATCTTGGTTTCTGCACCATGGCAGGCGGTGCAGGTGTACTTCTGCGCGAGGGCCAGCGCCGCGGCGCCCGGGCTGTCGGCAGCAGCCTTCGGCGCTGCCACGGTGGTGGCTGCGGCAGCGGCTGCAGCACCAGGGTTTGCGGCAGGCGGCTTGGTCGTGTCAGCACCTCGCTGCGGGCCTACGACACGCTGCTGCTCAGCCAGGTTGCCGTGGTTGTTGCGTGCAAAGTCGGGCAGGAACGAAGCCACTTTGGGTTCGGGAGTGCAGTCCTTCATGCAGGCCACTGCCTTGACGTCAGGTTTGCCGCCATTGCCCATGCCCTTGCCAGGCCACATCCCGTGATCGGTGGTCACGCCATTGCGGTTGGGCAGGAGCTTCTGCACGTCGGCAATGTTGGCGTCCGACAGCGTGTAGCTGTCAGGGACCACGCCCCCCATGTTGAGCAGGTAAGCCGTGACGGCGTAGACCTCTTCGTTGGACAAAGACTTCGGCGCGTTCCAGGGCATTGCGCGGTTGATGTAGTCCCACAGCGTTGAGACCGTGGAGACTTTCATCAGCGTCGTGCGGCCCGGAAAGCCGGTGTCGTTCAGCCGCGCGACCCGTCCGGTCTTGACGTCATCTTTTGTCGTGCCACCCACCAGAGGCGAGAACACTTCATTGCTCTCGCCGAAGACGCCGTGGCAGGAGGCGCACTTGCCCTCCCACACATCCTGGCCCTTGGCGACGCTGCCCGAGCCTTTGGGCAAGCCCTTGAAGTCGGGCCGCACATCGATGTCCCAGGCCTTCACTTCCTTGGGCGTCGCAGGACGTCCAACACCGGGGTACGCGGTCTGGGCCATGGCGATTTGGCTGGCAACCATCACCAGAACGGCGACCGCAGAGGTCAAGCCTCGGGTGAGAGCTTTACGACAGCTGAACATTCTTGACCTCACCGCTTTCCTGCACGAGCCAGGACTGGATCGCATTGTTGTGATAGATCGAGCGTGTGCCGCGCACTGCACGCAGTTGTTTGTAGTTGGGCTGGACGTAGTTTGTTTCGTCCATGGCCCGGCTCTGCACCAGGGCCGGCTTGCCGTCCCAGGCCCAGTCGAGCGAGAAGCGCGTCAGGCACTTGCTCATCACCGGCTCCTGCAGGCGCGCGGCTTTCCAGTTGCGGCCGCCATCAACCGAGACGTCCACCCGTTTGACCTTGCCGCGGCCCGACCAGGCCAGGCCACTGATCTGATAGAAGCCCTTGTCCAGCAGCACCTGGCCGCCCGAGGGCGTGGTGATGACGCTCTTGCATTCCTGTGTGCTGGTGTACTGGCGGTGCAGGCCGCCGGGTTGCAGGTCGATGTAGTGAATCGCCTCGTCCTTGGTTCCATAAGGCTTGTCACCCACCTCGATGCGGCGCAGGTACTTGACCCAGCTAACGCCTTGCACGCCCGGGACAACGAGGCGCAGCGGATAGCCGTTCTCGGGCCGAAGCATCTCGCCGTTCTGGCCGTAGGCCACGATCACTTCACCGCTTTCGATCAGCTCCATCGGCACGGTACGCGTCATGCTGGAGCCGTCAGCGCCCTCGGCCAGCACATACCGGCCGCGTTTGTAGTCGACGCCCGCCATATCGAGCAGGATCTTCAGCGGCACACCAGTGAATTCGCTGCAGCTGATCATGCCGTGGGTGTACTGGCAGGTTGGCACGGACACGTTGCCGAATTCCATGGCGGTGTTGGCGCCGCACTCGATGAAGTGGAAGCGGCTCACTGAAGGCAGGCGCATGATTTCATCGACCGTGAAGACCTGCGGTGTTTTCAGCATCTTCTCGTCGGAACCATTGACCATCAGCCGGTGCTTGGACGGGTCCACATCCCACCAGCCCTGATGGTGGCGCTCGAAGTGCAAACCACTGGGGGTGACGATGCCGAACAGGCTTTGCAGTGGTGCCAACGACACCGAGGCGTGTGTCGACTGGGTCAGGCCGGGGCTGGTGCGGCGTTGCACATTGGCCTCGAACTTCGACGGCTTGCCATAACCGTCGGTGACGACCGGCTGACCCAGGCCTTTGCTGTGCTCGGGCAGTTCGAGGATGTTCGGGTCGCCGCCCGCAGCGGGTGCGGGGTTCGCCTGGGCAAATGCGACGGGTGCCGCCGCCCCCGCCAATGCCGCCGCAAAGGCGCCGCGAACGAAGTCGCGTCGGCCTGCTTTCGCTTCGCGGAAGACGGTGCGCACGCCTTCGGCGTCGATGAAGTTTTCAGGGGCCTTGAGGAGGCGCCCGGAACGATGATCTTGAGAACTCACTGTGGCTCCTGGGGCGAAGGAATCAAATCAGGCGCGTCGCGCAGCGACGTGCTCTTTCGGAGGTCGGCGCGTGCTCATCACGCGTCATCAGGGTCCGGCACAGGCTGCGGACTTGTTCGTGGTCCACGCGGTAGAAGACCTGCGCCCCCGTCCTGCGTCGGGCCAGTACACCGCCCCGATACAAGGTGCCCAGGTGTTGGGACATGTTGGGCTGGGAAATGTTGGGCAAACTCACTGCGACACAGTCGATCAGTTCGGTCACGTTCTTTTCACCTTCCATCAAGGCGCACACGATCCGCAGGCGGGTTGGGGCCGACAGCAGGCTGAAGAGGTCGGCTGCGATCTCGTACACCCGATCATCGAGATTCGATGACATTTGCTTGTTTATCTGGATATGCCATTGAACAGATATTAGCGGCGCCGAATAGAAGAATGCATAGGACTTACCCTCGCCGAGCTCAAGATGGTGGTGGACTTCAGAAACGTGTGGCCCACGCCAAGCCGAAGGAGGTCTGGC
>JBEBHW010000593.1:0-3061 GCA_040081145.1 Burkholderiaceae bacterium | reverse complement strand
GTGGGCTCGTCGGCCAGGATCAGCGGCGGCTCGTTGGCCAGCGCGCGACCGATGGCCACGCGCTGCTGCTCGCCGCCCGACAGATTGGCGGGCAACGAATCGGCGCGGTGCGCGATCTCGAGGTAGCCGAGCAACTCTCTTGCGCGGCGTGCCGCCTCGCGCCGCTTCATGCCGTTCAATTGCATCACCAGCGCGACGTTCTCCAGTGCCGTGAGGAAGGGGATCAGGTTGTGCTGCTGGAAGATGAAGCCGATGTTGCGGCGCCGGAACGCGCGCTCGTCGACGCCCGTCCAGCCTTCGTTGTAGACCTCCTGCCCGTTGATGACGATGCGCCCGCTGCTCGGCTCGAGGATCAGGCTGATCGACAGCAGCAGCGTGCTCTTGCCCGAGCCGCTGGGGCCCAGCAGCGCGGCGAGCTCGCCTTCCTGCACCGTGAACGAACAGGGCTTGAGCGCGTGCACGGCAAGTTCGCCGCTGCCGAAGGTCTTGGACACGCCATCGACTTCGACAACGGCCATGCCCAGCCCAGGCTCAGCCACCGAGCGCAAGCTGCGGCGGCGTGCGCAGCGCGTGCCAGATTGCCAGCAGACTCGCCACCACGCCCCCGGCCAACATCACGACGAAAGTGGCGGCGGTTTCCTGCGCCAGAAAGCTCAGGCTGCGCGGAAATCCCGGAGCGATCAACTCGCGCAGGCCGTAGGCGACGGCGAAGCTCGCCAGCGTCAGCGCCATCGACTGCTCCATGATCAGCCGCACGATCACCCGGTTCGGCGCGCCGATCAGCTTCAGCGTGGCGATCGACCTGATCTTCTCGATCGTCAGCACATAGATGATCAGCGCAATGATGACGATCGACACGACGACCAGCAGGGCGCGGAACAGACCCAGCACCGCCGACATCATGCGCAGCCGGCCTTCGAGCATGAGCTCGCGCTCCGCGTCGGTCGTGTAGACGTTGTAGTAGAGCCAGTCGCGGATGTGTTGCGCAACTTGCGGGGCGTCCGCGCCCGGTGCCAGCTGCACCAGCACGGCATTCACCGTGTCGCCGGGCGTCGACAACAGCGGCAAGAGCCGGCTTGCCTGCTCGCTTGTGTAACCCGCGCGCTCCAGGCGTTTCAGATTCGCCGCGCGCGCTGCCACCAGTGCCCGGTTGTCCTGCTGGAACTGCACTTCTTGCGCATCGGGAAGAGACAGGTACACGAGCGGGTTGCCGCCGGAATCGACTGCGCCCTGCGTGATGCCGACCACGTGGTACTCGTGCGTACCCAAGGGAACGATGTCGCCGAGTGCGAGGCCGAGCTTGCGGTCGGCCACGAGTTCGAAGTGCGGCGCTTCGATCGTGCGCCCGCGCACCAAACGCCCGGGACCGCCCAAGCCGCCGAATACGTCGTAGCCGATGATCGTGAACTGACGGCTTTTTCCCGCGATGTCGCGCTGCGCGCCATAGATCACCAGCGGGCTCGCCTTGGCCACACCGGGCGTCGCGGCCACGCTCTTGTAGCTGTCCAGCGGCAGGCGCGAGCTCTCGTTGAACGGCCCGCCGCGCCCCCGTTCCACGACCCAGAGGTCGGTGGCGGTGTTCTCGATCAGCCACACCCCGTCGGCAATGTTGCCTTGGTAGATGCCGTTCATCACGAGCACGATGGCGAGCAGCATCGCCACGCCGGCAATCGTGGCGACGAATTTGCCGAGGTGGCGCCGAATGTCCTTGACAGCGAGGTCCATGGCCGTGGTTGCGCGCTGCGTCCTAGCGGCTCGGTCCCTCGATGGCGCGCACCCGCGTGCCGGTCTTCACGCCTTCGGGCTGCGCAATCACACGCTCGCCCTCCGCCAGGCCGTTGACGACCAGCACGCGCTGGCCGTCGCTCGCGCCGGTTTGCACCGGGCGAAACTCGGTTCGTGAATCGACGATGACCAGCACGCCTTGGCGGCCCGCGGCGTCGCGCGCCAGCGCCGTCAGGGGCAGCACGATGCCCGAGGCCATGCCCGTGTCGATCGAGACTTCGGCCTCCTGGTCGATGGCGAAGCGTGCCGGGGGCACATCAAACGCAACGTCGACCTCGAGTTCGCGCGTCGCCGCGTCGGACTGGCGCGCGATGCGGGCGACTTTGCCGCTCGAGGTTTCGCCCGTGCGCAGGCGAATGCTCGCCGCCTGACCGACCCGCACGCGGCCGACGACCGATTCGTCGACCCGCGTCGCCACCCACAGCGTGGCCGGATCGACGATCCGAAACAGCGGGCTTCCAGGCACCAGCGTGGCGCCCACCTCGGCGAGCCGCGAAATGATCACGCCGTCCATCGGCGCCGTGATGCGCGTGAACGACAGCTGGGTATCGGCGTACAGCGCCTCCTGAGCCAGCGCCAGTGCGTCGTCTTCGCGGGCCGAATGCGCGGCGCGCACGTTCTCCAGGTTCGCCGCCGCGGCGCGAAGCGCGGCTTCGGAGGCATCGAGCACGGCCTGCGAAACGAAGCCGGTGCGCAGCAATTCGGCGTCGCGCTGCTTCTTGCTGCGGGCCAGTTCGAGCTCGGCCTGCGCCTTGGCCACATTCGCCTGCGCAGCGTCGAGGTTGTGCGCCAGCGCGTCCCGCTGGCTGCTCACGACGCCGCGCCGCGCGCTGAGATCGCGACCATCGAGCACGGCCAGCGTCTGGCCGCGTTTGACGACGTCACCGACGTCGGCATCGAGCTGGCGCAACGTCGCGGTGATGCGCGCGCTCAGCGTCACCGGCACGCGCGCCTGCACGGTGCCGGGGCCGAGCACGCGTTGCACCACCTCGCCGTGCCGTACCAGCGCGAAGGGCACCGCGACGGTGCGGCCGAAACGCAGGTAGGCAGCGCCCGAGGCGACGAGCAAGACCAGAACGACAACAAGCCCGGCAACAAGACGACCGCTACGCTTCATGTCACGTCGTAGCGACCGATTCGCATCCGACCACTTTCATTGCGCGCCAACTCGCCGGTCCACTTCGGCGCGCAGCGTTCCTGAGGAAAGGCGTTCATCCATGGCGTGAGGGTTCTGCGCGGTGTGGATGCGTAGCTTGTGCCGCCGACACCGATCAGA
>JBEBHW010000592.1:0-3068 GCA_040081145.1 Burkholderiaceae bacterium | reverse complement strand
TAGTTCTGGAACACCATGCCGATGTCGCGCTTGTGCGGCGCGAGGCGCACCACTTCCTCGTCGCCGAACTTCAGGCTGCCCTGATCGGGGCGGATGAAACCGGCGAGCACCATGAGCAGCGTCGTCTTGCCCGAGCCCGAGGGCCCGAGCAGCGTGAGGAACTCGCCGGCGAAGACATCGAGGTCGACGTCGTCGAGCGCACGCACCGAACCATAGGCCTTGCGCAGGCCGCGGAGCAGGATCGGAACGGCGGCGCGCAACGCCGCTTATTCCGTCTGCATGTTCTGGTAAGCCGTCTGCGCCTGCGCTTCGAACTTGATGTACCAATCCAGGTTGATCGTCAACTGCTTGGCTGCGTTCTCCGGGTGTGAGGGCAGGCGTTTGGCGTACGCCGCTTCGATGGTGCCCAGCTCGTAGGCCTTTTTATTTGTCGGCCCGTAGGTGATGTACTTGGTGAACTCGGCCTGGTAGGAAGGCTTGACGATTTCGGCGAGGAATTTCATCGCCAGGTCCTTGTTCGGCGCGCCTTTGGGGATGCCGTAGCAGTCGTAGTCGAGCAGCGCCTGGTTGAAGGTGTAGGCGACCTTGCCGCCGTCTTTGGCGACGACGTCGAAGCGGCCGTTCCAGCCCGTCACCATGTCGACTTCGCCGTCTTTCATCAACTGCGCGTGTTGCGCGCCCGACGCCCACCACACCGCGATGTGGGGTTTCAGCTCCTTGATCTTTTTGATCGCACGCTCAATGCCGCCCGGCGCCGAGAGCACCTCGTACACCTTGTTCGCCGGAACGCCGTCGGCCATCAGCGCCGGCTCCAGGGCGCCGGCCACGCCCTTGCGATACGCGCGCTTGCCGGGAAACTTCTTCACGTCCCAGAAGTCGGCCCAGCTCTGCGGGCCCTTCTCGCCGTAGGTCTTGGTGTTCCACGCGAGCACAGTCGAGAACACGTCGCCACCGACGCAGTAGTCGAACGCCAGGCCAGGCGCAAAGTTCGAGATGTCGATCACCTTGTAGTCGAGCTTTTCCAGAATGCCCTCGGCGCCGGCGCGCGCCGCGCTGCCGGATCCGCTGGCCACCACGTCCCACGTCACCGCGCCGGCCTTTACCTTGAGGCGCAGGTCGGCGATGCCGGTGTAGGTTTCTTCCTTGATCTTCACATTCATCGCCTTGGCCGCAGGTTGGAACAGCGCCTTGCTCTGCCCCTCCTGGTACGAGCCGCCGAACGAGACGACGGTCAGCTCTTGCGCCAAAGCGCCGCTGGAACTCAGCACCGCGCCCGCGCACAGCAAGGCGGCAGTGATGATCGATGATGAAACGCTGTGGTTGCGTGGAACCGGCATGTGTTGTCTCCGTCGTCGTGAAGGGCGATTCGCCCAGGGTTTGGATCCTCGCCTACGATGGCCTGCGGCAAGCGGTGCAATGGGGCAAAGCGAAACACATGAACACTACACGCAGCGCGGCGATCGTGGGCGCCGGCATCGTCGGGGTTTGTACGGGGCTTGAGTTGCAGCTGCGAGGCTGGGCGGTGACGCTCATCGACCGATCGTTCGCGCCGAGGTTCAGGCGCTGCGACCGCAAGGCGCGACGGTGCGCATAGAAGCCAACGCGCAGGCGTCAGTCGCTGACGCAGTGATCGTCGCCGCGGGCGCGTGGTCGGCGCGGCTTGTCGCGCCGCTCGGCTTGAGGCTCGCGCTCATCGCCGAGCGCGGTTACCCCTGCCGGCGATCGGGCAGATTCCCGGCCACGCGAATGTCTTCGTCGCTGCGGGCAGCGCGGGGGCGCGGGTAAGTGGTGACGTAGAGCGCCCGTAGGTCGTGCCACTTCGTCCTAAGGGCTGGCGAGGCGCGCCGGTCGGCATGCGATTCAGCGGCCGCGGAACACGGCATCACGTCGCTCGCGGAATGAATTGAGCCCTTCTTCGAGGTCTTCCGTCAGCGCGACGTCGCGAAACGAGCGCGACTCGGCGCGCAACGCTTCGTCCTGCGTCATGCCCACCGCGCGGCGCATCACTTCCTTGGCAAAGCGCTGCGACAGCGGCGCGCGTCGGCTGAGCATCTGTGCGTAGTCGAGCGTCTTGCCGAGCAACTCGGCTTGCGCATGGACCCGGTTCACCAGGCCGATGCGGTAGGCGTGCTGCGCGTCGATGCGTTCGCCCGAGAGGACGATCTCCATCGCGTGGCCCAGGCCGACGATATGCGGCAGGCGAACCAGACCGCCGTCGCACGCGTGAAAACCCCACTTCGCGTCCTGCAGGGCGAACTCGGCGTTCGGCGAACAGAAGCGCAGGTCGCACGCGAGCGCGAGCTCAAATCCGCCTGAAATCGCGAAGCCGTTGATCGCGGCGACGATCGGCTTATTCATGTCCAGATTGCGCGTGATGCCGCCAAAGCCCGGGCCGTTCGTGAAGCGATCGCGAAATTCGGGCGCCGGTGCGCGCGCGAAGTTCAGCGTGTAGGTCTTCAGGTCAGCGCCGACGCAGAACGCCTGCTCGCCCGCACCCGTGATCACCGCGACTCGCGCTGAGTCGTCGGCGGCGAATTCGCGCCAGATCGCGACCAGTTCGTCGTTCGCCGCGAAGTCGAGCGAATTCATCTTCGCGGCGCGGTTGATCGTGATCAGGCGCACTGCGCCCTGCGCTTCGTAGAGGATGTCTGCCACGCGTTTCAGCCTTGTCGTGAATGTGTCGTTGCGATGGCGCCGATGCGAGGGCGAAGATCCGGCGCCGGCCTAGCATGTTATCTCGGGTCGCTGACGCTCGCGCTGGCGGCGGCGCTGTTCGCTGCGGCGCCGCTCGTGCTGTCGCAATCGCGCTGGTTCACGCTCGCGCTTCTGTTGCCGGTTCCACTGGTAGCTGGGCTGCCGCTGTTCGGCACCGGCGGCCTGCACCGACGCATGGTGCTGCTGACGCTGCTCTGCCTCGCAGTGGCAGCGGTTCCCATGCTCGCTGCGTGGCTTGCCACACGCCTGCCTGCCACTTGAGTTTCCCCTCCCGAGCCTCGAGGCTCGTCATTTCCCTACCTGCAATCTGGAGAAGATCGATGATGAAGAAATTCCTGGCCCTCACCGCTGTC
>JBEBHW010000591.1:0-3069 GCA_040081145.1 Burkholderiaceae bacterium | reverse complement strand
GCCCCCACACGCTGGTGGTGCCGGCGATGAACGGCGTGCCCTGGTGGTTTTGCGAAGGCGTGGGCGGGATCGACACCGCGCCGCTTCGCAGCGTCGACCCCGGCGGCGCGGTGGCGCGCGCGATCCCGTTGCCGCACGTGGTGGGTTGCGTCGTGCACGCGAGCACGTCCACGCCCGAGCCTGGACTGGTGCAGCACCGGCTCGGGCAAGGGCTGATCGTCGGCGAGCCGCGCGGGGGCCAGAGCGAGCGCGTGCAAAGCCTCGTCGATGAGCTCGTGCACGCGGGTTTTGATGCCACGCACTCGGCGAACATCCGCTACGACATCTGGTACAAGCTGTGGGGCAATCTGACGATGAACCCGGTCTCGGCGATCACCGGCGCGAACATGGGCGCGATCCTCGCCGACCCGCTGGTGCGCGAGTTCTGCTCCGCGGCGATGCGCGAGGCTGCGGCGATCGGTGCGCGCCTGGGCTGCAAGATCGAGCAGACGCCGGAAGACCGCCACGCCGTCACCGCGCGCCTGGGCGCATTCAAGAGTTCGATGCTGCAAGACGTTGAGGCGGGGCGGGCCATCGAGCTCGACGCCATCGTCGCCGCAGTGCACGAGATCGCACAGCGCCTGGGCATGGACGCGCCGAACATCGGCGCGCTGCTCGGCCTGACGCGCCTGTTCGGTCGCATGCACGGTCTGTATCCGCAAGCACCCACCTGAGGACTGCTCATGAACCCCATCTTCCACATGATCTCCGGCGCACCCGACCCGGTCGCACCGTTCAGCCACGCGGTGGAGGCCGACGGCTGGGTCTTCATCACCGGGCAGATGCCGTTTGCCGGAACGTCCATCGATGAGGCGTACCCGCAAGGCATCGAGGCGCAGACGCACCAGGTGATGAAGAACCTGGAGACGGTACTGAAGGGATGCGGCCTGGGCCTCGGCCACGTGCTGTCGGCGCGTGTCTACCTCACGCACTTCGACGCCGACTACGCGGCGATGAACACGGTCTACGCGAGCTACTTCGCTCCGGGCAAGCGCCCGGCGCGCACGTGCGTCGGCGTGAGCGGGTTGGCGAAGGGCGCGCGCATCGAGATCGACATGGTGGCGCGGCGTTGACGGTTCGAATCGGTTCGCGTTTGGCCGCGCGGCCTTCGAGAGGGGCTCGACGTGATAGCATCGACTGACATCATCATGAACTCGCCACTGCTATCATGACGAACCTCAGCATCCGCGGTCTCGACGACAAAGCGTTCGCCGCACTCAAGAAGCGCGCCGCCAGGGAAGACGCCAGCGTCAACACGCTGGTGGTGCGACTGATCGAGCAAGGACTGGGCCTGCGGCGCACCAAGCCGGTCCTGACGCGGCACGATGACCTCGACGCCCTGGCCGGAAGCTGGCGCAAGAACGACGCCGCCGAATTCGAGCGTGCCACGGCACCATTCGGGAAGGTCGACCCCAAGCTCTGGAAGTAGGCGATGCGCCCGATCCTGCTCGATACCAATGCCTACACGGCCTTCATGCTCGGCGAGCCCGCAGTGGTTGAAGTCGTGGCACACGCCGAACGGATCTGCCTGAACAGCATCGTGCTCGGCGAACTGCTCGGCGGCTTCGCCGCCGGGTCGCGTGAGTCGAAGACCCGCGCGGAGCTCGCGCGCTTCCTGGACTCACCGCGTGTCGACGTCGTTCCCGTCACGGCGCAAACCGCCGACAGCTACGCGCTCGTCTACTCGGGCCTGCGGCGCAAAGGCCAACCGATCCCGACCAACGACTTGTGGATCGCCGCCAGCGCGCTCGAGCATGGCGCCGCGCTGCTGACGCGCGATTCGCACTTTGCCCAGATCGATGGGCTGCGCTACGGCCAGCGGCTGGAAGACTTCCTGCCGTGACCTGGTTCTCACCGGACGGCGGTAACGGATTCAGGCTCGATCAAGCCTTCTTGCATCCGCACCTGGTCCCTCGATTGACATCCGTCGCGCACCGCTGGGGTCGCGCGCGGCGCGGCAGGCGTGATCAGCTGAGTGACCATGCCTGTGCCAGCTTCACCCAGTAACTCGCGCCGGTGCTGAGGACTCGGTCATTGAAGTCGTAAGCGGCGTTGTGCACCATGCAGCCGCCGACCGAGCCGACGCCGTTGCCGATGTTGATGTAGCAGCCGGGCACCTTTTCCAGGAAGAAAGCGAAGTCTTCGCTGGCCGTGATGGGCTCGGCGTTCTCCACCAGGGCGCTCGCGCCCAGCCAGTCGCGAATCACCTGTTTGCAGAATTCGGTTTGCGCGGGGTGGTTGTTCAAGACGGGGTAGCGGCGGACGTAGTTCACCTGCGCCGTCGCGCCGAAGACGGCGGCCTGGGTCTGGGCGATTTCCGTGATGCGCTTTTCCAGCAGGTCGCGCACGTCGGGGCGGAAGGCGCGCACCGTGAGGCGCAGTTCGGCCTCGCCGGGGATCACGTTGGGCGCGTCGCCTGACAGGAACGCACCCACCGAGATGATGCCGGTGTGCAGCGGCGGCACGTTGCGCGAGACGATGGTCTGCAGCGCCATGACGATGCTCGACGCGGCGACGATCGTGTCCACCGCGCTCTGCGGCATCGCGCCGTGGCCGCCCACGCCCAGCACCTTGATGATGCAGGTGTCGCCGCTGGCCATCGCATAGCCGGGAACCGCCATGAATTGACCCTCGGGCAGCCCCGGCATGTTGTGCATGCCGAAGATCGCGTCGAGCGGGAACAGTTCAAGCAACCCGTCTTCCAGCATCTTGCGCGCGCCGGCCAGGCCTTCTTCGGCGGGTTGAAAGATCAGGTGCAAGTGGCCGTCGAAGTTGCGCGTGGCCGCCAGGTGCCGCGCCGCTGCGAGCAGCATCGCCGTGTGGCCGTCGTGGCCGCAGGCGTGCATCTTGCCGAGCACCTTGCTCGCCCAGGGTTTGCCGCTGGTCTCGACAATTGGCAGCGCGTCCATGTCGGCGCGCAGCCCGATGCGCCGATTCGATGTGCCTGCGCGTAGCGTGCCCACCACGCCCGTGCCGCCCAGCCCCCGGTGCACCTCGTCGCCGAGCGCTTGCAGCGCTGGGGCTACGAGG
>JBEBHW010000590.1:0-3082 GCA_040081145.1 Burkholderiaceae bacterium | reverse complement strand
ATGCCCTTGAGGATGTAGTTGTGGATGTTCTTGACGCGCTCGCCGCCGTCGATGTCGGCGAGCTGGCTGTCGCGCAGGCGGCTCACCGCGTCGTATTCGTAAAGGCCTTGTTGCGCTTTTGTCGTGCTCTTGATGTGCCATTGCAGCAGCGGCATGCCCAACGCCCCGGCGACTTCTTCGGCGAGCATCGTTTTTCCCGTGCCGGGCTCGCCCTTCACGAGCAGCGGGCGCTTCAGCGTGATGGCGGCGTTCACCGCGAGCATCAGGTCGTGGGTGGCGACGTAGGAGTCGGTGCCTTGAAATTTCATCGGTGCGCGCTCAATGTGGGCTGCCTGGTTCTGCATCCGACCCGTGTGCGTGCACGCGCGTTGGACATGAATTCGACGTGTCGGCGCGGTGCCGTGCACGTCGTTCAAGGCCAGTATAAGGGCCCCCTATAATCGCGCGCTGCTCTGCCTGACCCTCTACCCATTACCCTCTTCGAACCATGAAAAAGCTTCTCTTCGTGATGATCGCGCTGGCCTTGGGCGCCGCAACAATGAAGTCGGCACTCGCCCAGGACGCGAAGGCGGGCGAGGCCAAGGTCGCGATGTGCATCGGCTGCCACGGCATTCCGGGCTACCAGGCGAGCTTCCCCGAGGTTCACAAGGTGCCGATGATTTCGGGTCAAGGCGCGAAGTACATCGTCGCCGCACTCGCCGCCTACAAGAAGGGTGAGCGCAAGCACCCGACGATGCGGGCGGTCGCCGGCTCGATGAGCGAGCAGGACATGGCCGACGTGGCCGCGTTCTACGAGCAGCAGGGCACCGCGCCCGCCGCGGGCGCCGCGCCCGCGCCGCCGCCCGTGGTGGCCGAGCTGCTCAAAAAAGGCGCGTGTGCGTCGTGCCACGGCGATAACCTGAGCAAGCCCATCGACCCGACCTATCCCAAGCTCGCCGGCCAGCACGCCGACTACCTGTTCGTTGCGCTGAAGGCCTACCAGACCGAGAAGAACCCGCAAGTGGGCCGCAGCAACCCCGTCATGATGGGCATGGCGCGGCCGTTCACACAGAAGGAACTCAAGGCGCTGTCGGCGTATATCGCCTCGATGCCGGGTGATTTGCGCACGGTGGCTCAGTCTCGTTTTCACTAGGAGCCCCGTCAGCCGGCCGGGCAGGATCGAATTTCGAGCAAAAGCCGCTTGGCCCCAGCGGCTGTTCTGTTTCTGATCTCGCGTCGGGCGAGCTCAAGGGCGCGCTAAGTCGGCCGATAAACGTGCAGGACCGGTCTCCCCGATCCGACTGCGCGACATGCTCAAGAAGATTGCGGTACAGGAATTGACGCTTGGCATGCACTTGCACGAAATGTGCGGTGCCTGGCTCGATCATCCGTTCTGGAAGACGAAGTTCGTCTTGACCGACCCGGCGGACCTGGCCAAGCTGCGCAACAGCGGCGTGACGCATTGTGTAATCGACTTGGCGAAGAGCGTCCAGAGATCTGCACCCGATGTGCCGCCAGCGGCCCCGGCCACCCCGAGTCAGGCGCCCGAACTGCCGGCCACGCAAACTCGGGCCACGACGCCGATGGAGGAAGAACAGCGCCGTGCGGCACAGCTCATCGACCAATCGCGCAAAGCGGTGCAGTCGCTGTTCAACGAGGCCCGCATGGGGCAGGCGCTTGACGTGCAGAAGTGCCTGCCCATGGTCGACGAAATCGCCTCCTCGGTGTGGCGCAATCCGGGTGCGTTTGTCAGCCTGGCACGTTTGAAGACACACGACGACTACACCTACATGCACTCGGTCGCGGTGTGCGCGCTGATGGTGTCGCTGGCGCGCCAACTCGGTCACGACGACACGCAGGCGCGCGCCGCCGGATTGGCCGGCCTGGTGCACGACATCGGCAAGGCGTGCATGCCGCTGGACGTTCTGAACAAGCCGGGCAAGCTGACCAGCGAGGAATACACGCTGATCCAGACGCACCCCAAACGCGGCCACGAGTTGCTCGGCGAAACCGGTGCGGCGGGCGATCTGGCAATGGACGTCTGCCTGCACCATCATGAACGCCCCGACGGCAAGGGTTACCCGGATCGCCTGGCGGAGGGCCCGCTGTCGCTGCCCGCGAAGATGGGCGCCGTTTGCGACGTGTACGACGCGATCACCTCGAATCGCCCCTACAAGAGCGGCTGGGACCCCGCCGACTCGATCGCCCAGATGGCCGACTGGGCGCAGAAAGGGCAGTTCGACTTGGCCGTGTTCCAGGCCTTCGCCAAGAGCCTGGGGATTTATCCGATCGGCTCGCTGGTGCGTTTGCAGTCGGGCCGGCTCGGCGTGGTTGTCGACCAGAGTTCGAAGTCGCTGTTGATGCCTCTGGTGAAAGTGTTTTTCTCCACGCGTTCGCAACTGCACATTCCGCCCGAAGTCGTCGACCTGTCGCACACAGGCTGCAGCGACCGGATCATCGGCCGCGAATCTAACGAGAAGTGGAAGTTCAAGCAGCTCGACGAGTTGTGGGCCGGCGCCGAAGCCCTTCAGAAACTGGGGCGGTAGCCACAATTTCTTGGCCCAACGTGAGTCCAAGGTAAAGCAGCGGAGATTTCAGCCGATAAGCGGTACGGGAACGGGCTGCTTTCTTCGGCCCTGCCGACTCCATGCTCGAAAAAATAGCGGTTCGCGATCTGACGGTGGGGATGCACCTGCACGAGCTGGGTGGGAATTGGCTCGAACATCCATTCTGGAAGACGCGCTTCATCCTTGGCGCCGAGGATCTGGCAAAGCTGCGCCAAAGCGGAATCGCGCATTGTTGGATCGATCGCGACAAGAGCTTTCTTCCCGGGGCCCCCACTCCGAGCGGCGCTGCCGCAGGGCCGGCGCCGGAGCTTGCGGTCGATGAGCCGCTCGCCGCGCCCGAACCGCTGCCGGCCGTCCACACCTCGCTGGAAGAAGAACTGCGCCACGCGTCGCTGTTGATCAAGAAGTCGCGCGAAGCAGTGCGCTCCCTGTTCAACGAGGCCCGCATGGGCCAGACCCTCGATGTCGAAGCCTGCATGCCGCTCGTGGACGACATTGCCGAGTCGGTCTGGCGCAATCCGCACGCCGTGCTGAGC
>JBEBHW010000589.1:0-3082 GCA_040081145.1 Burkholderiaceae bacterium | reverse complement strand
GTCAACACGACGCCGGCTTCGAAGCGGCCCGTCAGTTGCTGTAGCTCGGCGCGTTCCATCACGTCTTGCATCGCCCCGGAGGCGATGACGCTGCCGTTGGAGAGAATCATCATTCGCGTCGCCAGGCGCGCGACTTCGTCGATGTCGTGCGTGACGTACAGCGCCGGCACGCCGAAGGCCGCGGGCAAACGCTCGAGGTAAGGCAGGATCTCGGCCTTGCGCGCCGCGTCCAGCGCCGACATCGGCTCGTCCAGCAGCAACAGCCGCGGCCGCGTCAACAGGGCACGCGCGATCGCAACGCGTTGGCGCTCGCCGCTCGACAGCGTGGCCGGCCGGCGCTCGAGCAGCGCGGCCAGGTCGAACGCCGGGACGACGTCGTCCAAGGTGATTGCCGGGTCGCGAATGTGTTTCGAGCGCGTCTCGGCATAACGCAGATTGCCCAGCACGCTGAGGTGCGGGAACAGGCGCGCGTCCTGAAACACGAAGCCGACGCCGCGTTCGTTCGCCGGCAGCGGCCGGCGCCGCGATGGCCCGAGCCAGACCTGGCCGTCAAGCCGCAGCTCGCCCGTGACGCCGGGCTCCAGGCCCGCAATGCAACGCAACAGCGTGCTCTTTCCCGAACCGCTCGGGCCGAACAGCGCCGTGATGCCGTCAACCACGGCTTCATGCCGGACCCGCAGTTCGAAGCCCGGGTAGGCCAAGTGCAAGCCGAGCGACAAGATGGCCACGGTCAATCCACCTGCACCGGAAATCGCCGATTCATCGTGTAGACGAACAGCAGCACGACGAACGAAAACACGAGCAAACCCGCTGCGAGCACATGCGCCTGCGCGTACTGAAGCGTTTCGACATGCTCGTAGATCGCAATCGAGATCACCTTGGTCTGGCCGGGGATGTTGCCGCCGACCATCAGCACGACGCCGAATTCGCCGACCGTGTGCGCGAACGTCAGCACGACCGCGCTGAGGTAGCCGCGCAGCGCGAGCGGCGAGGCCACGCTGAAAAACGCGTCCAGGCGCGACGCGCGCAGCGTTGCAGCCGCTTCGAGCGGCGCGCGGCCCACAGCCTCGAACGCGAGCTGCAGCGGCTGCACCATGAAGGGCAACGAATACAGCACGGAGGCGATCACCAGGCCGCCGAATGAAAACGCGAGCGTCGTATCGGTCACGTGCAGCCACCAGCCGCCAAATCCGGAGCGCGGGCTGAACAGCAGCAGCAGATAGAAACCGAGCACGGTGGGCGGCAGCACGAGCGGCAAGGCGGTGATCGCCTCGACCACGGCCTTCAGCCGCGAGCGCGTGTGCGCGAGCCACCAGGCGAGCGGCGAGCCGAGCAGGAGCAGCAGCAGCGTCGCCAAGGCAGCGAGCTTGAGCGTCAGCCAGAGCGGTCCAAGATCCAGCAGCACGCTACGGATACTCCACGGCGTAGCCGAACGACTCGATGAGTCGGCGCGTCTGCGGCGACTTCAAGGCTTCGAGAAAGGCGCGCGCGCCGTCGTTCGCCTGGCCATGCGTGAGCAACACAGCGTCTTGCCGGATCGGCGCATGCAGCGCCGCCGGAACCGGCCATGAACTGCCGTCGACGCCGCCAGCGCCCCCTCGCACGCCGTCGGCCCCGGCCCGCACTTGCGAGAGCGCGAGCAAACCCAGCTCGGCGTTGCCGCTCGCGACCATCGAGTAGGCGTGGCCGATGTTTTGCGCATACGCGAGTTTGGCCTGCACGCTGTCCCAGACGCCGAGCGCGCGCAACGCATCGCGCGCCGCGGCGCCATACGGGGCGAGCTGGGGGTTGGCGACAACGAGATGCCGGAACTGCAGCGCGCGCAACGTCGCCGCGCCGTCCGTGCCCACCCGGCCCGGGGTTGCGCTCCACAGCACGAGTTGGCCCAGCGCATAGGTGAATCGGGACGCTGCGACGGCATCGCCCTCGTCTATGAGGCGCTGCGGCGTTTGTGCGTCCGCCGCGAGAAGCACGTCAAAAGGCGCGCCGCTCTTGACCTGCGCGTAGAGCTTGCCGGTCGAGCCCGTCGTGATGATCAGGCGGTGCCCCGTGCTCGCCTCGAATATTGGCTTGAGCTTGTCGATTGCTTGCGCAAAGTTGGTCGCCACGGCGAGCCGCACTTCGCCGGCGTGCGCCGGCACTGCGCAGAGGGTCGCGCCGGCCAGCTGCGCCAGCACACGCAGCCGGCGCAGCAAGCTGGGCGCGGCATGGGCGATGGACATTCGGGAAGTCTCTCACCAAGGCCTGCCGCGCTGCGCTAAGCGGTTGCGCGGCAAGTCGCGATCCACTTCGCCGTCAGCTTTTCCTGAACGCTGTTCTGGCGCAACCGCTCGTTCAAGGCGGGCCAATTGACGCGGTCCAGCTCCTGGTCCTGATTGAAACAGGAGAACACGTAGCGCGTCGTGCCGTCGGCCATCGTGTGCGGTTGCAGGCACTGGGCGCAGATTTCTTTCATCATGCACTGCATCGGCGAATTGATCGACCCCACCGCGAAGTGGTTCGC
Source organism: Burkholderiaceae bacterium (assembly GCA_040081145.1). Lineage (GTDB taxonomy): Bacteria > Pseudomonadota > Gammaproteobacteria > Burkholderiales > Burkholderiaceae_C > JAEMQF01. Next base: position 579 of record JBEBHW010000589.1, on the reverse strand, counting down.
CTTCAGGTGCTCACGCAACTGCGCGTGGCGCGCCTGCGCGACCGCCGCCATCATGCGGTCCGAGCCGATCGCGATGATGCGGTCCACCTCCGGCATGCGGATCGCGACCTTGCCAAGATCGCCTTGCGCGTAGGCGAGCATGGCCTGCACGATGTTGCCGACGAAGCTCTTGTCCTGCGCGCGCGTGGGCGCGAACCCCGGGCCCTCGTCGCAGCACCAGACGATGGCGTCGGACGCGGCTTCGATTTCTTCGACCTTGTAGCGGTCGATCATTCGCTTGTACCCGGCGAAATACAGCACCTTCGAACCCTGCGCCCGAAACGCCGCGCCGATCGAGAACAGCACTGCATTGCCCAGGCCGCCACCGACAAGCAGCACGATTTCATCGGGAACGATGTGCGTCGGCGCCCCCGTGGGCCCCATCAGCACGACGGGCTCGCCGGGGCGCAAGTCGGCGCACAAATCCGCCGAGCCACCCATCTCGAGCACGATGGTAGAAAGCAGGCCGCGCGCCTTGTCGGTGGCTGCGCCGGTCAGCGCCAGCCCCTCCATCGTCAGCTGAGTCGCCGGTGCGGCGCC
>JBEBHW010000588.1:0-3086 GCA_040081145.1 Burkholderiaceae bacterium | reverse complement strand
CTTCAGGAAAGGCCGCGCCTGGTCGATGGTGCGGGCCACGGGGGGATGGTCCATCAGCCGCTCGAAATATTTCGCGAGGTGCACATGCCTGGGCGCCAGAGGAACGTAGGTCACGGCAAAGAACAGGGCTGGCGCCGCCGCACAGTCGGCCATGCTGAATGCCTCGCCGCTGACCCACGTTCGCCCTTCGAGATGCCGGTCGATGATCGCGTACGACGACGACAACCCCACTCGCGCTTGAGCGGCGCCATGCGCGTCGCGCTCACCTTGTGGCCGCAGAAGATCGGCGGTGAGCGCCTGCATGGGCGTCATCACGTACTGGTCGAAGAGCCGGTCCCACAGACGCACCTCCAGTGCGGCTTCCGGATCATCCGGGATGAGCGCGAGGCCGCTGCGTGAGTGGTGACGTTGCAGGTGCTCGATGATGATGCTCGACTCAGGGATGGGCCGGCCCCGGTCCACCAGCAGCGGCATCTTGCCGGTGGGCCACAACGCCAGGAACGCCGAGCGTTCTGCGGGGTCGCCCAGATTGAGCAGTCGCTTGTCGAGCTCAACGTCGAGCGCGTCCAGCGCGATCAGCACCTTGTGGCAGTAAGACGAAAGCGGGTGATAGTGCAGCGTCAGAGCAGTCATGGATTTGCCGAGTGCCAGCCGGACAGGGCTATGATTCTGCTCCACCACCCCTGCGGCGCCACCGCCGCAATCTCCCACCCATGCAGGCGCCCGGTCGATTCGACCATCCAGACTTCAAGCGGGGCGTAGCAGAGATGATGGTTGTTGCACCCGGCATCGCCGCATGGGGGCTGATGACCGGCGTTGCGATGATCAAGTCCGGCATCGGCCTCAAGGCTGCCCTGCTGATGGCGGTCATCGTGTTCGCCGGAAGTTCACAACTCGCCGCATTGCCGCTTTTTGCGGCGTCGGCTCCGGCCTGGGTGGTACTGGCCACGTGCTTTTGCGTCAACCTGCGCTTCATCGTGTTCAGTGCGCACTTGCGTGACTATGTGCTGCACGACAGCCTCTGGCGCCGGCTGCTCAAGGGCTATCTGTTTGCCGACCTGAACTACGTCATGTTCACGCGCCGCTTCCCGCAACCCGCAACGGATGCCGAGGGTCGCGCAGCGCAAGACGCCTACTGGTGGGCCAGCGGCGGGACAGGTTGGGCGATCTGGACCGTGACCGGCCTCGCTGGCATTGCGCTGGGTCATTCGATCCCGGAGTCATGGGGCCTCGGCTTCGCTGGAATTCTTGCCTTGGTGGGCATCATGTGCTCGCTCGTCTCCAACCTGCCACGAGCGGTCGCCGCAGTCGTGGCCGCGACGGTGGCGGTGGCCGCCTTCGCGCTGCCGCTCAAATTGAACATCGTCATGGCGATCGTCGTCGCCGTCGTCGTCTGCATGCCGCTGGACGGCGTGCTCGGGAGAGCGCCATCGAAACCATGAGCGCAGATTGGCGGGCCATCGCCCTGGTGGGCGCCATCGCGCTGATTTCAGTGCTGACGCGTTCGCTGTTTTTCATTTCCAGGCGAAGCTGGACGCTGCCGCCGGCCGCCCAGACGGGTTTGAAATTCGCGCCAGTGGCTGCGTTGGCCGCGGTGATCGCGCCGGAGGTCGTCATGAGCCAGGGCCATTTGATCGGCACCTGGATGGACGCTCGGCTGTACGCGCTCGCCGCCGGCATGGCCTGGTTCTATTTCAGAGGCGGCGTGCTCGGGACAATCGTCGCCGGCATGGCGGTCTACCTGCCTCTGCACATCGGGCTGGGCTGGTAGCCCGAGACCACCTGCCTGCGGATGCCCCGGGGCGCCAGGTGCGAACATCGGGGAACTGGAACCACGGAAGCATGCAATGAACGCACGGACTGAGTCGATGGCGCGCCACTTGTGGGATGCGCGCCGCGCGAGGCAGAACTACGCCAACCTGCCCGACGAACTGAAGCCGGCGTCGATGCACGAGGCCTACGCGGCGCAGGAAGCGTACTGGCGCCTGGCCGAGCCTGTGTATGGCGTGGTCGCCGGCGTGAAGGTTGCGACGACGACCAAAGTGATGCAGCAACTCATGGGCATCACCCACCCCTGCGGCGGCGCGATTTTCGCCAAGACCGTCCACACGTCGCCGGCACGCATCTCGAAGGCCGATTTCGTCAACCTGCGCGTCGAGAGCGAGATTGCACTAAAGCTCGCTGCCGACATGCCCGTCGGCAAAGCGCCCTGGACCGCGCAAAGTGTCGTGCCCTTCGTCGCCGGCGCGATGGCCGCGTACGAGCTGATCGAGGACCGCAACGCCGTTTACGCGCAGGCGCAAGCCAGCTCGATGATCGTGGAGAACTGCTGGAACGGTGGCGTGGTGCTCGGCCCGCTGAAGGCGGTGCAGCCGTCCCAGGTCGTCGGCATACAGGGGTGGCAAACCCTCAACGGCGAACCGGCGGCCCAGGGCAAGGCCGAAGACCCCTACGCCACGCTCGCCTGGCTTGCGAACCTGCTCGCGCAGCGCGGGCTTGACCTGAAAGCCGGCATGGTCGTCATCACCGGCAGCGTGATTGCGACGTTCTCAGTCTCGCCCGGCGACCGCGCGGTATTCACGGTGGATGGATTGGGAGAAGTCGTGCTGGACGTCGTGTGACGCGGCCGCGCCGGGAACCCCAATCCTGCGAAAAGCTTCGGCGGCCACCAAATTGCTGACCTCTGGCACCCATGGCCACGCTGATCCCCTCCCTCGGCACCTGCGTCTCGCGAATGACGCAAGGCGAGCGCAGGCTCGCCGAGCGGCTTGAACAAAAGCTCGACGACGACTACCTCGTCTGGTACGACGTTCCCGTCGGCCCCACGCAGACGCACCCCGACTTCGTGATCCTGCACCCGCGGCGCGGCCTGTTGATCCTGGAAGTGAAGGACTGGCGCCTGGACACGATTCAAACGGCGAACAAGCAGACCTGGGAGATCGCCCCCGGCGGCGTGCCGAAGAACGTGGCCAACCCGATCGAGCAGGCGCGCCACTACGCGCACCAGGTGGTGGATGCGCTGTCGCGGGACAAACAACTCATCGCTGAGGCCGGCAGAACCAAGGGCTCGCTCAGCTTCCCGTGGA
>JBEBHW010000587.1:0-3086 GCA_040081145.1 Burkholderiaceae bacterium | reverse complement strand
GAGCGTGACGCCGATGCCGATGTCTTCGATGCCGTTGATGAGCACGATGTCGCCCGGCAGCGCTTCCGTCGCCTGCTGGCGCTCCAGGCCCTCGAACTTCAGCACCTGATTCACGCGCGCCTTGCGCGGTGCGCTGTCGGGGCCGGCGTAGACGGCGACGTCTTGCATGGGTTTGAGCGTGCCCTGGTTGATTCGGCCGATGCCGATGCGCCCCACGTAGCTTGAGTAATCGAGCGAGCAGATCTGCAATTGCAGCGGATCGTCTGGGCTGCCCTCGTGCGCCGGCACGTGCTTCAGGATCGCGTCGAAGAGCGGTGCCAAATCGGTGCCGACTTCGCCCTGTTTCAACGTCGCCCATCCGTTCAGGCCCGAGGCGAAGATGATCGGGAAGTCGAGTTGCGCTTCGCTCGCGTGCAATTTGTCGAACAGGTCGAAGGTCGCGTTGATCACGTAGTCGGGCCGCGCGCCGGGCCGATCGACTTTGTTCACGACGACGATGGGATTCAGGCCCAGCGCGAGCGCCTTGCGCGTGACGAAGCGAGTTTGCGGCATCGGGCCTTCGACGGCGTCTACCAGAAGCAGCACGCTGTCGACCATCGACAGCACGCGCTCGACTTCACCGCCGAAGTCGGCATGGCCGGGCGTGTCGACGATGTTGATGTGCGTGCCCTGCCATTCGACTGCGCAGTTCTTCGCCAGGATCGTGATACCGCGCTCGCGTTCCAGGTCGTTGCTGTCCATCACGCGTTCGGTGACTTTTTCGTTGGCGCGAAACGTCCCGCTCTGGCGCAGCAGTTGGTCGACGAGCGTCGTCTTGCCATGGTCGACGTGGGCGATGATGGCGATGTTGCGGATTTGGCGGGTCATGGATTGAGCTTCAAAGTGTCGGGTGGAGCAGGCCTTGCACCTCAATGGGGCTGAGCAGCCGATGGCTGATCAACTCGCCTGACGTGACCTGGGCGCTGCCCAGGAATGCGCGGGGTTCGGGGCCGTAGACGCGCAGCAACCGCGCGTCGGGGGCATCGATTCGGAGCCGCACGCCGCCGAGGAAGCGTGCGGACGCCGCGGCGTCCAGACGCAGCAACGGAGCATCGCTCAGCAACGTGTCAGCGGGATGAAGGCTCGCCGCGAGGCCGGCGTCGTCGAGCGCGCCGAGTTGCTCGAGGGTGAACGCACGACCCAGCGTCAGCGCGCCGCTGCCGGTGCGGCGCAAGGCGCCCAAGTGCGCACCGCAGCCGAGCAGTTTGCCGATGTCTTCGGCAAGCACGCGGATGTACGTGCCTTTGCTGCACCGCACGTCAATGCGCCATTCGTCGGCCGCGCCGTCGACGATTTGAATCGCGAAGACGCTGATGCGCCGCAGCGCGCGCGGAACCGCGACGCCGGCGCGCGCGTATTCGTAGAGCGCCTTGCCTTCATGCTTGAGCGCCGAGTGCATGGGCGGGAGCTGCTCGATCTCGCCGGTGAGTTGCGCACACGCGGCTTGCAGTTGTTCGCGGCTCACGTTCACCGGCTTCGTTTCCAGCACTTCGCCTTCGCCGTCGCCCGTGCTCGTCGTCACGCCGAGTTTGAGCGTCGCGACATAGCGCTTGTCGGCGTCCAGGCTCAATTGCGAGAACTTGGTCGCTGCGCCGAAACACAGCGGCAACAGGCCGCTCGCCAGCGGGTCCAGCGTTCCGGTGTGGCCGGCTTTGTCGGCACGGTACAGGCGCTTTGCCGCCTGCAAGGCCTGATTGCTCGACAGCCCGACGGGCTTGTCGAGCAGCAGCACGCCGTGCACGGCGCGGCGCGGTTCGCGGCGGCGCTGCGCGGGCGCGCCCGCGCGCGGCACATGGGGTCCAGGGCCTTGCATCGCAGACGTGGGCAGCGTGTTCAAGGGGTTGCTCAATCCTTGGCGCGCGTCGAATTTGCCCGGGCGATGAGCAGGCTCAACTCGGCGGCGCGCTCGGTGGTGCGGTCGAACACGAAATGCAGCGTCGGCACGGTGTGGATTTGCAGCTTCTTGAACAGGCCGTTGCGAATGAAGCCCGCGGCTTCGTTCAAACCCACTTCACACTCCGCCGGGTCGCCGATCAGGATCGAGAAGAAGATCTTCGCGTGCGCGTAGTCGGGTGTCACCTCGACGGCGTGAATCGTCACCATGCCCACGCGCGGATCTTTCAGCTCGCGGATGAGACCGGCGACGTCGCGCTGGATCTGGTCGGCGATGCGGAAGCTTCGGTTCGGAATGGTTCGCTTGTGTTTCATGGTTTGGGCCAGACCCAATGACAAACCCCGCCTTCCTTTGGGAGAGGCGGGGTTTGCAGGAGAGGAGCAAGACCGCCTAAAGGGTGCGCGCGACTTCCTTCACCTCGAAGAACTCGAGGGCATCGCCTTCTTTGATGTCGTTGTAGTTCTTCAGCTTGATACCGCATTCGAAGCCCGTCGCGACTTCGCGAACGTCGTCCTTCAAGCGTCGCACCGACTCGATCTCGCCGGTGTAGACCACGACGTTCTCGCGCAGCAGGCGGAACCGCGCGCCGCGACGAACCAGCCCTGCGGTGACCATCGAGCCGGCGACGGTGCCGATCTTCGACGCGACGAACACGGTGCGGATCTCCGCTGTACCGATGATCTCTTCGCGCTGCTCGGGGGCGAGCATTCCCGTCATCGCCGCCTTCACATCGTCCACCGCGTCGTAGATGATGTTGTAGTAGCGGATGTCGACGCCGTTGTTCTCGCCGAGCTTGCGCGCACCGGCGTCGGCACGCGTATTGAAGCCGATGATGACGGCCTTGGAGGCGATTGCGAGGTTGATGTCGCTCTCCGAAATTCCGCCCACCGCGGCGTGCACGATCTGCACCTTGACTTCGGGCGTGCTGAGCTTGACGAGCGACTGCGCGAGCGCCTCTTGCGAACCCTGCACGTCGGCCTTCACGATGAGCGCCAGCGTCTGGGTTTCGCCCTGGCCCATCTGGTCCATCATGGTTTCCAGCTTCGCGGCCTGGCGCTTGGCGAGCTTCACGTCGCGGTACTTTCCGGAGCGGAAGGTCGCGATTTCGCGGGCGCGGCGCTCGTCGGACAGCACCATGAATTCGTCGCCGGCC
>JBEBHW010000586.1:0-3087 GCA_040081145.1 Burkholderiaceae bacterium | reverse complement strand
CCGTCAACACCGATTGGCTGGGCCGCTACCGCCTGAAAGCGAACCAGAGCAACGACTGGATGATCGACCGCGAAGCGCAGCGCACGAACAGAATTTATTCGGGAATCGACAACATTCACCTGCAAGACCAGGCCGTCACGGAAAGCATGGGGCCGATCACGAACCACGCCGGAGAACACCTCGGTCCGGGCGACTTGATGATTTCGCGAACGCGTCGGCGCGCGCTGCAAGCGGCGCGCGCGCTGCGCGACAAGGGCACACCCGCGCCCGGGGTGGACGCACCCGACGTGTTCATGGAGTCGCGCAGCGGCTACTTCCTCACCGAGCCCAACGCCGACTGGTTGCAGGTGTATGCGCAGCATGTGGCGACGTGCGCGCGGCCGGCGGGGCGTGGTGCAGCAGACGCGCTTCCCGCCGACGCTGCGTCGCCGCTCGCCCAGGCCACCGCCCCGGCGAAATGACACGCGCAGTGGGCGCGCGCAGTGCGCCGCTCGCACTCGCGGCAAGGGTACGCGGCTTCGTCTTGACTCTTGCTGCCTTGCTTTGGGCGCAGACCCTTTGCGCGCAGACCGTGCTTCCGCTCACCGACGTGGCCGCGGCGACGTTGACGGTGCAGGCCTTTCACGAGGCGCTCGCGCGAGGCGACTCAGCAGAAGCCATGCGCCTCTTGGCCACCGACGCGGTGATTCTCGAAGAGGGCCAACAGGAAACCCGAGACGACTATCGGTCACATCACCTCGCTGCGGACATCGCGTTCGCCAAAGCTGTGCCTGCGCGCGTGGGCGCGATTCAAGTCACGGTCATCGGCGACGTCGCCTGGGCCAGCTCCACGAGCGTCACCCGGGGCAAATACCGTCGCCGCCCCGTCAACTCGGCCGGCGCCGAACTCATGGTGCTGTCCCGAACCGCAACCGGCTGGGAAGTCCGTGCAATCCACTGGTCGTCGCGGGCCTTGCGGCGCAAGGAGTGAGGCGAGAGCGATGACGCGCCGATGCGCCGCCGCGGCATGACGCTGCGCATCGCCATCGTCGGCGCGGGAATCGGCGGCCTGGCCGCGGCGCTCTTTCTGCGTCGCGTCGGACTGCATGCGACGGTCTACGAGCAGGCGGCGGAGTTGCGCGACGTGGGCGCGGGCATCGTGATCTCGCCCAACATGGTGCGGCCGCTTGCCCTGCTCGGCCTGGCGGATCGCCTGCCCGAGTTCGCGGTGCGCCTCGAAGCCGCGTGGGAGTTCCGGCGCTGGCAAAACGGGCGCGTGCTCTTCGTGCAGGAGATGGGCGACACGTGCGAGCGCCTCTATCACGCGCCGTGTTACGTGGCGCACCGTGCCGACATGCTCGGTTTGCTGCGCGATGCGCTGCCCGCCGAGCAGCTCTTGCTGGACCACCGTTGCGTCGCGCTGCGGCATGACGGCGACGACTGCGACGGCGCCACCCTCAGCTTCGAGCGCAAGGACGGCAGCCGCGTCGAAACGCCAGCCGACGTCGTGATCGGCGCCGACGGCATCCACTCCAGCGTGCGCGCGCTTGTCGCACCCAATGTTGAAGCGCGCTTCTCGGGTCTGTGCGCGTTCCGCTGCCTCGTGCCGGCGGACCGCGCGCCGGCGATGGCGCTGCGGCCGGTGCAGTCGCTTTGGCTCGGGCCAGGGCGCCATTTCGTGCACTACCCCATCAGCGGCGGCACACTCGTGAACGTGGTTGCTATCGTTCCGGCGGGCGACTGGCGCACCGAATCGTGGACGGCGCAGGGCAGCCTCGCCGATCTCGCACGCGAATTTCAAGGCTGGGACGAACGCGTGCAGCAGCTCATCTGTAGCGCGACCGACACGAAGCGTTGGGCGCTGTTCGACCGCACGTCGCTCGAGCGCTGGACCGAGCGCCGCGTGAGTCTGCTCGGCGACGCCGCGCACGCCATGTTGCCGTTCTTCGCCCAGGGTGCTGCGCAGGCAGTCGAAGACGCGGTGGTGTTGGCCGGGTGCCTGCACCATGCAGACGCCGCTTCGGCCCCGGCCGCATTGCAACGCTACGAGACGATCCGCCGGCCGCGCGCGAGCCGGGTGCAACTCATGAGCCGGGGCCGCGAGCTGCGCAATCACCTGCCCGACGGGCCGTTGCAGCAGGAACGCGACGCGGCGTTGGCCAACGGTGACCCGCTGCGCGACAGCGCGTGGCTCTATGGACACGATGCGTCGACGGACGCAGAGGTCCGCGCGAACGCCTGAAGCGGCGCGCTGCTCATCGAAGCGCTGCCTGTGAGGCACGCTTGGGCATTGGCTTGGTGGCTCGTGCCCTGGCCGCGATCTTCATCGGCGCTCCACCGCACGCGGGCTGTTGAGCACCGTGCGTACGAGCGGTGGTTGAAGAAGACGATTTGCGGGTCGAGAAGTCAATGCGCCTTCATCGCTTCGCTGCGCCCACCACCACCAACTCGATGCGCCGCCGCAGGCGCTCGACCTCGACATTCTCGCCCGCAGCCTGCGCACGTTGCAACTGCATGTTCAACCAGGCGAGAAGCGGCCGGCGCCAGCCTTGGCGAGACGCCGTCTCGACCGCGAGCGCGAACAACGCCGGCTCGGCGCGGCCGGTACGCAGCGCGACGCCGGCCGCGACCAGGCGCGACAACGGCTCGTCGATTCCGGCCCAGGCCTGCACGGGGCTCTTGCCGGCCGCAACGTCACGCTGCGCAGGCGGCAACAGAGCGCTGCCCTGCGCAGTGCTCTGGCCGGTCAGGTAAGCGGCGTAGGCCTGCTGCGCGGGGGGAGCGTCTTGCGCGAGCGCAGCAAAGCCGGGGCAGTCTTCAAACACCAGACTCGCGACGCGTGCGGCGCAGCGCGCCAGCTCAGCGCGCGCCAGCAGGTCGGCGCGGCCGGTGCGTGCGAGCTCGGCGCGAGCGCGCGCGAATTCGACAGCTTCAATGCGTTCGTTGCCCGAGAGGTAGGCTTCCGTCGCGCGCTCGAGCGAGCCCTTCGCGTTCATCTGCCAGTCGGGCGGCGGCGGGTTGTTGGCGCACGCGGCAAGCAGGAGTGCAGCACCGACCCCGGCGATCGCGCGTGGGGCCGGGCCGCACGAGGCAGCGATGCGACCGCGC
>JBEBHW010000585.1:0-3090 GCA_040081145.1 Burkholderiaceae bacterium | reverse complement strand
GCGCTGCAGCTTGGCGACTCGAAGCTGCAGTTGACGCTCGCTCAGCTTGCGCAATTCGGGCGGCAAGACCGACAGCGCGACTTCACCGCAGCCTCGCTGATAGTATGTGGCCGCAAAGTTGACGAGCTCGCACCAGCGCTCGCTCAGAGGCGGCAGGCTCACCAGGACTTCCGAGATCGGGCGCAGGTTTGCCGGCGCGACTTCGGCAGGCGCGCCCGGCCAGACGACCCCGGCGACTTCCCGTTTTCCCAGGGGGACTCGCACCAAGCTTCCTGGAGCGAGCATTTGCTCACTGAGATAGTCAAGCGCGTCGCCGAGCCCGCTGTGCTGAGGGGTTTCTACGGCAACGCGCAGAAGGTGCGGCAATTGACTCATGGCGTCGAGCCGGGTCCGTCCGTTTTCGAGTTAGGGATTGACGGTAAGTGGATGATTCGCCCGCGCTTTTGAATGTTTCAACAGATTCTGTGGATAACTTTGTGGGAAAACCTCACCAAGTGAGCCTAGATCGTTGATTCGATTGACTTTCGGCGTCTCGCACCGCGTTTCATCGAATCTCATAAACTTCAATGAAATCAATAGCTTGAACCGTGTTTGTTGAGCAATTCATGGTGCAGCGCAAGGATTTCTCCGGCACGCCGCAGGGACCGGAAAATGGGGATAAGTCAAGCCCTGAGCGCTCACTTACCGCGCGACATGTGTCTGGCAAGCCTCGCCGGGCCGGGGTCAGTCCGCCCGATCAGGGGCCTTGACGCAATCGTCGCGAGACAGCGTGCACGCTGTCCACCAAAACCTTCACATGCTCAGGCGGCGTGTACTGGCTGATGCCGTGGCCGAGGTTGAACACATGGCCCAGTGGGGTGGCAAGGCTCTTCAAAACGCTTTCGACCTCGAGTTCGATTTTTTCCGGCGGCGCGAACAACACGTTCGGGTCGAGGTTGCCTTGCAAGGCGATGTGCGCGCCAACCTGTCTGCGCGCGCGTCCGAGATCGACGGTCCAGTCCACACCGATCACGTCGGGCTTGATCGCGGCAATCTCCTCGAGCCAAAGCCCGCCGCCCTTCGTGAACACGATGTGGGGAATGCGCTGCCCCTCGTGCTCGATCTTGAGCCGCGCCAGGACGCGCTGCATGTACGCCAGGCTGAAGGTCTGGTACGCGCCATCGGCAAGCACTCCGCCCCAGCTGTCGAAAACCATCACTGCTTGCGCGCCGGCTTCGATTTGCGTGTTCAGGTACAGCGCCACGGCGTCGGCGTTGACCGCCAGGATGCGATGCATCAGGTCGGGGCGACTGTAGAGCAGCGACTTGACGAGGCGATAGTCGTCGGAGCCCGCGCCCTCGACCATGTAGCACGCCAAGGTCCACGGGCTGCCGGCGAAGCCGATCAGCGGCACTCTGCCGGCGAGCGCTTGGCGGATCGACGCCACGGCGTCGAACACGTAGCGCAATTTCGCCATGTCGGGCACCGCCAGTGCAGCGACCGCCGCTGCGTCGCGAACCGGGCGCGCAAAGCGCGGCCCTTCGCCTTCGGCAAAAGTCAGTCCCAGACCCATCGCGTCGGGAACGGTGAGGATGTCGCTGAACAGAATCGCCGCGTCGAGCGCGTAACGATCGAGCGGCTGCAAAGTCACCTCGGTGGCGAAGTTCACGTTCGTCGCCAAGCCCATGAAACTGCCGGCCTTGGCACGCACCGCCCGGTACTCGGGCAGGTAGCGCCCCGCCTGGCGCATCAACCACACCGGGGTGTAGGGTGTGGGTTCGCTAAAACACGCGCGCAAAAAGGTGTCGTTGGGCAACGCAGTGTTCATGCGAAAGATTATGGCCTCGATATTTTCGGCAGCGGATTGGCACACGGCTCGACGCGCCGTGTTGGCGCGCCCGCCGCGCTGCGTTATCGTCGCGCCCCAGGCTGCCCGGCACGACCCGGGCCAAACCATTGTTCGGGGTACCGCGATGATTCGAACGAAGTGCGCGTGGGTTGCCGCCTTGTGCGTCGCAGCGAGCCTCACCGGTTGCGCGGCGATCGACGAAGACCTTGGGTCCCAGGACAAGGCGCCGACTTCGGCACCGCCCTCCGCGGCCGCGCCCGCAGCGGTGGAAGCGCCGGCGAGCACTGCGCCTGCAGCCAGCCCGGTCGAGGCTCCCGTGGCCACGGCGCCCGAAGCGCTCGACATCGTGATCCAGCGCGCCGGCGACAGGCTGTTCAGCGACGCGGCGCGCCTGCTGGGCGACGAGCAGCGCGACTTGGTCATCGACCCCTTCATCGACGCGAACACCGGCCAACAAACGCTGGGAAGCGTTGCCGCGGGCGGCAAACTGGCCGCGCTGGTTGCCGAGCGCTTTCGCCAATGGACGGTACGCCCGTTCGAGCGCAAGGTACTGACCGGCAGCCCCTTGCTGCTGATCGGCACGCTGACCCCGGTCGCGCTAAGCGACGCCGGCAACGGCGCACCCGACGCGTACCGCCTCTGGTTGACCTTGGTCGACTTGCGCAGCGGCAACATCGTGGCGAAGCGGCTCGACCGCGCCACGCTGGCCAGCGTCAACGCCGAGCCCCTGCCGTTCTATCGCGACAGTCCGACCTGGCACAAGGATCGAACGCTGCTCGCCTACGTCAATTCGTGCCAGGTGCAGGCGCGCGTGGGCGAGCGCGCCGATGCGCTTTACCTGTGGCGTCTGCCAGCCGCGGCGCTGGTGCACGAAGCCACTGTCGCCTATCACGCCAAGAACTACGCGCAAGCGCGGCGCCTGTTCGTGCAAGCCTCCGAAATCGCCGACCCCGACGACCTGCGCGTGCTCAGCGGCCGCTACCAGACGAGTTGGCGCCTGGGCGCCAAAGACGACGCGGCCCAGGAGCTGAAGCGCATCGTCGCGAACGGCCTGGCAAGCAAGAGCCTGCCGCTGAAAGTGCTGTTCCAGCCCGGCAGCACGATCATGCTGCCGGGCGCCGACCGACGCGACCAGTACCGACTGTGGATTCGCGAAGTGGCGCGCCAGGCGAATGCAGCCAACCAGTGCCTGCGCGTGATCGGGCACGCGAGACGCGGCGGCGCCGCCGCGGCGTCGCTGGAGTTGTCGCAGCGCCGCGCCG
>JBEBHW010000032.1:0-13255 GCA_040081145.1 Burkholderiaceae bacterium | reverse complement strand
CGCGTCTTCATCGAGGGGCTCACTGACGCCGTCGACATGGGCAACGTCAGCCGCCCGGCGCTGGCGGCGCTCCAGGAGGCGCGGCGCGTATTGCGCGAACTCGCCGTGGCGGACCCGCAACTCGACATCGACGAAGTCAGTGGCGCGCTCGGCCGGGTCGAGTCGGCGCTGGGCGCCAAGGCCAGCGTCGACAGTGCGCTCTCGGTGCTGCCCCAGATCAATGCGATCGACCGCCTGCTCAAGCGTCAGGCGGAGACCTACCGCCAGGCCCAGGACGCAGCGATCGATGATTCGGTAGGCGCAGCGCGCGCCCAACAAGACTTCATGCGGATTGCCGCGTTGGCGACGTTCGTGGGCATGGCGCTGTTCCTGTTGCGCATGATCAAGAGCCTCACCCAGCCGCTCGCCCATGCGGTGCGCACCGCCGAACGCATCGCTCGCGGCGACCTGAGCGCCGCCGCGTCGCCCGCCGCGCCTGGGCGCCACGACCTGGACGGTCTGTTGCAGTCGCTCGCCAGCATGGAACGCAGCCTCTCCGAATACCGCAGCCAGGTCAACGAGCGCAGCGACGCCCTGCAGGCGTTGATGTCGCAGGCGCAGGACTTGGCACAGGAGGCGCAGGCGGCGAGTCGCGCCAAATCGCAGTTCCTCGCCAACATGAGCCACGAAATCCGCACCCCGATGAACGGCATTCTGGGCATGTCGGAGCTGCTGCTCGGCACCGGGCTCGATGCGCAGCAGCGGCGCTACACCGATACCGTGTATCACTCGGCCGAGGCGCTGCTGCAAATCATCAACGACATCCTCGACTTTTCGAAGATCGAAGCCGGCAAGTTCGAGATCGAGCAGGTGGACTTCGACTTGCGCAGCCTGATTCATGACGCGGTCGAACTGCTCGCGCCGCGCGCGCGGCAAAAAGGCATCGGAATCTCTTGCCGGGTGCACCCCGACCTTCCCCTCGCGATCGTCGGCGACGCCGGGCGCCTGCGCCAATGCCTGACGAACCTGCTCGGCAACGCGATCAAGTTCACCGAGCGCGGCGAAGTCTCGCTGGAGGTGAGGCGCGCGCGGCGCAGCGTCGAGGCGAGTCCGCCGCACCTCGAAATCGTGGTTCGCGACACCGGGATCGGCATGGCCGAGCACGTCGTCGCCAATCTGTTCCAGCCATTCACGCAGGGCAACGGCTCGATGGCGCGGCGTTACGGCGGCACGGGCCTGGGCCTGGTGATCACGCGCCAGCTCATCGAACTGATGGGTGGGACGATTGCGCTGCACAGCGAGCCGGGCGTGGGGACGCGCGTCGTCTGCGAGTTGCCGTTGCACGTCGGCAGCTGTGCCCCGGTGCAGAGTGCGCCGCTGGACCCGCGCCGGCTGCGCAATCGCCGCGCCCTCATCGTCGACGACAACCCGACCCACGCCGCCGTGCTCGAAGCGCACCTCACGGGCTGGGGCATGCACGTCGACATCGCCCACAACGGGGCTGACGCATTGCGCCGGATGCGCCGGCTGCACGAGCGCGGCGAACGGATCGCGGTCGCGCTCATCGACATGAATATGCCGCAGATGGACGGCGTGGAGTTCGCGCAAAGACTGCGCGAGGAACCGCACCTCGCCCCCTCGCACATGCTGATGCTGAGCTCGCAAAACAACACCGACGAAGCGCGCCGCGCGCGCGCTGCCGGCATCGACATGACCTTGGCCAAGCCGGTGCGCCAGCGCGACCTGCTGCGCTCGCTGGTGGCGATCGCCGATCTCGACGCCATGCCTGTGGCACCGGGCGCGACGCCGCAGTTGCATGCACGCATCCTCGTCGTCGAAGACAACGTCGTGAACCAGGAAGTCGTGCGCGCCATGCTGGAGCGCATGGGCAATCAGGTGAGTCTGGCGCCGTCGGGCGTCGAGGCGCTGCATTTGCTCTGCGAGCGCGAATTCGACCTCGTGTTCATGGACTGCCAGATGCCGGGAATGGACGGCTTCGAGGCGGTAGCGCGCTTTCGCCATGGGCCGAGCGACGAATACCGGTTCAAGAACCCGAACTGGCTGCCGATCGTCGCGCTGACGGCGAATGCGCTGGTCGGCGACGCCGAAGAGTGCCTGGCCTCGGGATTCGACGACTACGTGAGCAAGCCCTTCACGCAGCACCAGCTCGAGACGATGGTTCGCAAGTGGGCCGGCGCAGCGGTGGCGGGCGGCGCCCCCGCCGCCGCCGCGGCGCCGCCGCAGGACACCGGCGACTCGCAGCGTGCCGCACTGGATACGCAACGCGCCGCGTTGGACACACAGCGCGCCGGATTGAACGAGCTGCTCGAGCGGCGCACGCTGCATGAGCTCGAGCCGGGGGCCGAGCCCGGCCGGCTGGTGCTGGAGGTCTGGCAGCAGCGCGGTGGGCGCGCGCGCCCTCGTGCAACTCTGCGCGACGGTGCGGGCCCTGGCGCGCAACGCGAGTTTCGACGAAGCGCGCAGTCACGTGCTCATGCTGGAGAAGGAACACCGTCGGGTGCGCGCCGCGATCGACGCGCAGCGCTCCCGGGAACCCCGCAGTCCGGCGCCGGGTTGACCCGGCGCGGGTGCGCTTCATCCCTTCACTGGCTCTGAGGGCACAATCCGCGAACCCCCCCATCCGCGGGGACTCGAGGAGGCCTTTCGATGAAGCATTGTCTGTCCGGGGTGGCTGCACGCCGCCGCACTGTCTGGTCCTGGCCCGTGAGCGCCGCGTTGTGCGCGCTGGTCGCGACGGGAGCGCTCGCCCAGACCAAGGGTGAAATCCGCATCGCCCACATTCACAGCAAGACCGGGCCGTTGGAAGCCTACGGCAAACAAACCGCGACCGGTTTCATGATGGGTCTGGACTATGCGACGGGCGGCACGATGATGGTCGCGGGCAAAAAGCTCGTCGTCATCGAAAAAGACGACCAAGGCAAGCCCGACGTGGGCAAGAGCCTGCTGGCGGCGGCGTACGGCGACGACAAGGCCGACATTGCGGTCGGACCCACGTCCTCCGGTGTGGCGCTCGCGCTGCTGCCGGTCGCCGAAGAGCACAAGAAGATCCTGCTCGTCGAGCCCGCGGTGGCCGATTCGATCACCGGCGACAAGTGGAACAAGTACATCTTCCGCACCGGGCGCAACAGCTCGCAGGACGCGATCAGCAACGCCGTCGCCCAAGACAAGGCCGGAACGAGCATCGCCACGCTCGCGCAGGATTACGCTTTCGGCCGTGACGGCGTGAAAGCGTTCAAGGAAGCGGTGAAGAACGCGAAGATCGTGCACGAGGAATACCTGCCGACGACGACCACCGATTTCACGGCAGGCGCGCAACGCATCATCGACAAGCTGAAAGACCAGCCGGGTCGCAAAGTCATCTGGATCATCTGGGCCGGCGGCGGCGGCAATCCGTTCAAGATCGCCGACCTGGATTTGAAGCGCTTCGGCATCGAAATCGCCACCGGCGGCAACATCCTGCCGGCGATGGCGGCGTACAAGAACTTCCCCGGCATGGAAGGTTCGACCTACTACTACTTCGGCATCCCGAAAAACGCGGCCAACGAATGGCTCGTCGCCAACCACTACGTCAAGTTCAAGAGCCCGCCCGACTTCTTCACCGCCGGCGGCATGAGCGCGGCGATTGCGGTGGTCGAGGCGCTGAAGAAAACGAACGGCGACACGAACACGGAAAAGCTCATCAAGACGATGGAAGGCATGAGCTTCGAGACGCCCAAGGGCAAGATGACGTTCCGCAAGGAAGACCATCAGGCGATGCAGAGCATGTACCACTTCAAGATCAAGGACGACCCGGCGTTCGCCTGGGGCGTTCCCGAGCTGGTGCGCGAGATCAAGGCCGAGGAGATGACGATCCCGATTCGCAATACCCGCTGAACGACGCGCGACGGTCATGCTGGAAACGCGCGCCCTCACCGCCCGCTTCGGCGGGCACGTGGCGGTCGATGCGGTGAGTTGCGCATTCCACCCGGGAACGCTCACCGCAATCGTCGGGCCCAACGGCGCAGGCAAGACGACCTACTTCAACCTGATCTCGGGCCAGTTGCGAGCGAGTGCCGGTTCGGTATGGCTGGGCGGCGTGGACATCACCAGTGAACCCGCATCGGCGCGCACACACCGCGGCCTGGGGCGTGCGTTTCAATTGACGCAGCTCTTTCCCAACCTCAGCGTCGTTGAGAACGTGCGTCTGGCGGTGCAGTCGCGGCGCAAGGACGGCCTGAATCTGTGGTCGGTCTGGAGCGATCACCGCAATACGCTGGAGCGCGCGCACGCCCTCGTCGAGCGCGCGCGCCTGGGGGCGCGCGCCGATGCCGCGGCGAGCAGCCTGCCGCACGGCGACCAGCGCAAGCTCGAAGTCGCGATGTTGATGGCGCTCGAACCCAAGGTCTACATGTTCGACGAACCGACGGCCGGCATGAGCCTGGACGACGTGCCGGCGATCCTGGAGCTGATCCTCGACCTGAAGCGCAACGCCGACAAGACCATCCTGCTCGTCGAGCACAAGATGGACGTGGTGCGCGAACTCGCCGACCGCATCGTCGTCTTGCACAACGGCAAACTCGTCGCCGACGGCGAACCCGCGAGCGTGATCGCTTCGCCCATCGTGCAGCAGGCTTACCTTGGCACGGCCGCGGTGGAGGAAAGCGCTTGAGCCCGCCGTTGCTTCAATTGCAGGGCGTGCACACGCACATCGGCGCGTATCACATCCTGCATGGCGTCGACCTGGATGTTCCTGCGGGCCAGGTGACGGTGCTGCTCGGGCGCAACGGCGCCGGCAAGACGACGCTGCTACGCACCATCATGGGCCTGTGGCGCGCGTCGAGCGGCAGGATTGCCTTCGACAAACACACACTCGCGAACGCGGGCGTCGGCTTGGAGACCCCCGCGATCGCGCAACTCGGCATCGCCTACGTTCCCGAGAACATGGGCATCTTCGCGGACCTGACGGTGCGCGAAAACCTGCTGCTCGCGGCGCGCAGCGCACGCAGCGTCGAACACATGGATATGCAGCGCCTGGACCGGCTGACGCGCCTGTTCCCGGCGCTGAAAAAGTTCTGGCTCTACCCGGCGGGCAAACTCTCGGGCGGGCAAAAGCAGATGCTCGCCATCGCCCGCGCCATGATCGAGCCGCGCCGCTTGTTGTTGATCGACGAGCCGAGCAAGGGCCTCGCGCCGGTGATCGTCGGCAACCTCATCGAAGCGCTGCGCGAATTGAAGGCGACGCAGACAACGGTGCTGCTCGTCGAGCAGAACTTCACCGTCGCACGCGCGCTGGGCGATTGGGTCGCGGTGATGGACGACGGGCGAATCGTGCACCGCGGGCCGATGAAAGAGTTGGTGAATGACGAAGCGCGCCAGCAGCGCCTGCTCGGGCTGTCGCTGGGGGCCGCAGCATGAAGAAGACCGGCAACGCGATCGGCGCTGCCGCGATCCCGAAGGCGAGCTTCGACTGGCTGCCGCTCGGGCTCGTCGCCGGGCTCGCCCTGCTCGCGCTTCCCGTCATCGCCTCGCCGTCGACCTGGCTCACGCTCACCGTGGCCGGCCTGGCGATGGGCATGATCGTGTTCATCATCGCCTCGGGCCTGACGCTCGTGTTCGGCCTGATGGACGTGCTCAATTTCGGCCATGGCGTGTTCATCGCGCTCGGCGCGTTTGTCGCGACGAGCGTGCTCGGCAGCATGAGCGGCTGGACGACGTCGGCGAACCTGTGGCACAACTTCGCCGCGGTGCTGCCGGCGATGGCGGTGGCGATGGCGATTGCCGGCGCGGTGGGCTGGGCCTTCGAGCGCATCATGGTGCGGCCGGTCTACGGCCAGCACCTGAAGCAGATCCTGATCACGATGGGCGGCATGATCATCGGTGAAGAACTCATCAAGGTGGTCTGGGGGCCGGACCAGATCCCGCTGCCGCTGCCCGCGGCGATGCGCGGCTCGCTGGTGCTCGGCGACGCGTCGATCGAGAAGTTCCGTGTCATCGCTACGGGAATCGGCGCGTGCGTGCTCGTCGCCATGCTCTACACGCTGAACCGCACCAAGCTCGGCCTGCTCATCCGCGCCGGCGTGCAGGACCGCGAAATGGTCGAGAGCCTGGGCTACCGCATCCGCCGCCTGTTCGTCGGTGTATTCGTCGCCGGCTCCGCGCTGGCGGGCCTGGGCGGCGCGCTGTGGGGCATGTA
The DNA here is from genome assembly GCA_040081145.1 of Burkholderiaceae bacterium. GTDB lineage: Bacteria > Pseudomonadota > Gammaproteobacteria > Burkholderiales > Burkholderiaceae_C > JAEMQF01. Next base: position 7,083 of record JBEBHW010000032.1, on the reverse strand, counting down.
CCAGCAGCAAGTGGTGCCGCAAATGGGCGCGCAAGTGAATGTGCTGATCTTCATCGTCATCATCATTGGCGGGTTGGGCTCCACCTTGGGTTGCTTCGTCGGCGCGCTGCTGATTGGGCTGCTTGCGAACTACACCGGCTTCCTGTTCCCCAAGCTCGCGATGTTTTCCAATATCGCACTCATGGTTGCGATATTGCTGTGGCGCCCGCAAGGCCTCTACCCCGTGGCGAACCGGTAGCTCGAGAACGATGCTGAGGCGCCTGCTCTCGCACGACTTGCCGCGGAATCGCTGGTTGGCGCTGTTGCTGCTGATCGTCGTGCTCGGCCTGGCGTTTGCGCCGTTTCTGTTTCCGGGAACGAAGGCGCTCAACGTCGCGGCGAAGATCATCGTTTTCATCGTGCTCGTCGCGAGTTTCGATCTGCTGCTCGGCTACACCGGCATCGTCAGCTTTGCGCACACCATGTTTTTCGGCATCGGCGCCTACGGCATCGCGATCGCCTGTTCGCGCCTTGGGCCGACGTGGGGCGCCATCGGAATCGGGCTGGGCATGGCGCTGCTCATCTCGCTCATGCTGTCTTTGCTGATCGGCCTGTTCAGCCTGCGCGTGAAAGCCATCTTCTTCGCCATGATCACGCTCGCCGTCGCCTCGGCGTTCCTCACGCTCGCCTCGCAATTGTCCGACTTCACCGGCGGCGAAGACGGCTTGAACTTCAAGGTGCCCGCGGCGCTGCAACCCGGCACGGTGTACGTCGACGAACCGGTGCTCGGCGCGAGCATCGACGGGCGCTTGGCCACCTACTACTTGTTGTTCGGCGCAGCGGTCCTGCTCGTGCTCACCATGCTGCGCATTGTCAATTCGCCGTTCGGCCGGGTGCTGCAGGCAATACGTGAAAACGATTTCCGTGCCGAGGCCATCGGCTACCGCGTTGTCGTCTATCGCACCATGGCCTCGGTGCTGTCGGCCTTGTTCGCTACGCTGGCCGGCGCGCTGCTCGCACTCTGGCTGCGCTACAACGGCCCGGATACGTCGCTCTCGTTCGAGATCATGCTCGACGTATTGCTCATCGTCGTGATCGGTGGCATGGGAACGATTTACGGCGCGGTGATCGGCAGCGCGCTGTTCGTGCTCGCGCAGAGCTACCTGCAAGACCTGATGAAATTCGCCTCCACCCAATTTCAGGGTCCGCTGGAAGGCGTGCCGCTGCTTGCGGCGCTGATCTCGCCGGACCGCTGGCTGCTCTGGTTGGGAATCCTGTTCGTGCTCTCGGTCTATTACTTCCCGACAGGCGTTGTGGGCCGGCTGCGCGCGCTGCGGCGGCGGCGCAAGACCGACCGGGTGTGAATGAGGTTCCCGCGGCGCTGAGCGATGTTGTTTCCGGTGGCCTCATCATCTGCCGACGCGTGGGACGCCTTGCTGGCTGACGATGCAGCGCTTGCCGACGGCGTGGCGGCGATCGCGCAGCGGCATGGGTTGGCGGGTGCGCACATGCGGCGCTACGACAGCGGTTCGGTGCCGGTTTACGCCCTGGGCACGGCGCATGCATTGAAGCTCTTTCCGCCCGATCAGGCCAGCTACTTCGACGTGGAGGCGCGTGTGCTGCGCTTCCTCGGCAATGCGCTGCCGGTGCCGACGCCCGAGGTCACAGCCGCGGGAACCCTGGAAGGCTGGCATTACATCGTCATGACGCAGTTGCGTGGCACCCGCCTCGTCGACGCGTGGCCGGAATTGCCGCGGCACGACCGTGACCGCCTCGCCGACGACCTGGGTCACGCCCTGGCCGCGCTGCACCGACTCGACGTCACACCGCTCGATCCGATCGAACCGCAGTGGGTTCCCTTCGTGCAGGCGCAGATCGCGACCGCCGTCGAGCGCCAGCGCCGGCGCGGCCTGGCGCCGCAATGGCGGGCGCAGATTCCGGCGTTCCTCGACGCATGGCAGCCCACCGAGCCGCACACCCCGGCGCTGCTGCACACCGAAGTCATGCGCGAGCATCTGATCGTCGAGCAGCGTGCCGACGGCTGGCGCCTCAGCGGCCTGTTCGACTTCGAGCCGGCGATGCTCGGCGACCCGATGTACGAGTTCGCGTCGGTGGGTTTGTTTGTCGCCTGCGGCGATTCGCGCTGCCTGCGCCGCACTTTGCGCGCCTATGGGCTCGCCGATGGGGAATTGAACCCTGCGCTGGCGTGCCGCTTCATGGCGCACGCGCTGCTGCACCGCTACAGCAACTTGCCGTGGTACCTGCAACGATTGCCGCCGCGCGGGGCGACGACGCTGGAAGATCTGGCACAGCGCTGGTGGGCGCTGGGGGCCTGAGCCTTCGCCCATGGCCACGGCAAGGCCGTTGTCAGTTCAGCGCCCCCTGGGCGACCCGAAGTCCGGTGGCTCTTAGCCTAGGGGAGCTTCACGGGATCAGGAGGCTCATTCAAGCTCTCGAGATCGGCCAGGTCGCGCGTGCGCCCAGCGGCCAACTTGTTCGCGCGGAAGTCGTCGATGTGGATGATCGGCAAATCGATCCCGTCGACGTGGACCACGGTCTTGCGCGGATAGCATGCCTCGAACTGAACGCCGTCGATGCTTGTCAGCAAGTCGATTCCAGATATCGATGTCGCCGGTGTAGCGCGGGTGGCCGAACGCGGCGAGCGCATAGCCGCCGACGACGAGGTACTCAACGCCTGTGGAGTTGAGTAACCCGACAAACTCTTTGAAGTCTTTGTTCAGCATCGGCGTGCGCCGCCAGCGCCTGCTGGCGCAATATCTCGACGGCGGCGATGCGCTCTTCCACGCTGCGCGTCAACCAATAGGCACGATCGCGGGAAGCCGCTTTGAGCGACGTTCGAACGACGGTTTTCTCCATGAAGCTCATGATAGCGCCACTGTGTTCCAACGAGGCGCGTCAACGAAGCGCAATGGGCGCAGTGGGATTCAGCGTGCTCAGGGGCGGGCACCGTCAGGAACTTCATCCGATTTTCTCGAAGCGCGGCTGCGCCGTGCCCGCCACGCTGACGGTCCCGAAGAACATGGCGTGCGGGCGCACCCACCAACCGGTCGCGTCGTAGAGCGGTCGGTAGACGACGAGCGCTTCATGCGTCTCGCTGTGGCGCGCGACGCCGATGACTTCGTACGCGCCGCCTTTGTAGTGGCGGTACTGGCCGAGAGGGGTGCTGGGGAGGTCGGTCAAGGTGGGCATGGGCAACCGCGAGGGAGGAGTGTGGCGGTGAGGGTAGCGCAGCCGGTCCTCCGGCGCGTCGGCGCTTTGTCGCGTCGGCGTGGCCGTTTGCAATCGGCCATGAAGAGGGCGGCGAGGGCGCTCGGCGAATGTCAGCATCCTGCGCTGGACCGGCCCTCGCTGTCAGCGAATTGGTCGACGGCCCTCGACCCGGTCCGGGCCTCCAAGCAACGTACAAGCCGACGTTCATCCGTGCGCTTGCAGCAGCTGCGCAATGCGGTGTCCGCTCAGGACAAGAACGCGGGCTTGCCCACCATGAGATAGGTCACGACCAACATCGCCGCGAATGCGGGGTACCCCAGGCGTTCCCACCAGCGGGCGTATTGCCAATAGACCGCCGGTAGTTCCAACCGTGAACGCACCGACTCGTTCGCCATGGCCAGCATGCGTAGCTGCAGCCACACCACCGGAATCCAGCACGCCCCCGCCATGGCAAAGAGAACGAGAGACGCTGCGAGCCATGGCGTTGACAGGGGAATGCCAGCAGCCTGCGCCAGCCACAGCCCGGTGGCCGGCTGAATGATGACGGTCGGCGTGGTGAACCACCAATCGGCACGCACCACCAGCCGGGCGACGACGACTTGGGCAGCGACATCCCTGCTCCGATTGGCAAAGAACATGAAGTACGCCGAGCCAAACCCGGTGCCCAACAGCACGATGCTGGACAGGATATGAGCCCACTTCACAACCAAGTAGGTGCTCATGATCGCGACCTAGAACGTATCCGCAGGGTAACGGTACCCGGCTGGTCCTTCGTCAACAGCCCCAAGGGAAGGAGCTACAAGGCCGGCACGATGACTGTCGCAACGACGTTCATCACGACCACCGTACCGAATGCCGCCAGGTAAACCGCTCGACCAGACCTGAATCACATCGCGAACATGGGAATGGTTCATGAAGCTTGCCGAATCGCATCTTTGGAACCGTTTCGACGCCACAGCGCGACGTCGTCCGCATGCGACGACAGGAAGTCTCGCAGTCTCGCGAAGCGGCGCCGAGTCTGCCAGTCGAAGATCGCCTTGACGATCGGCTTCAACACCCAGCGAAGCGCTGCCGGACCCCCTCGAAGCTGTACGTGTAGATCAGCAGCGACTGGTTCGGTGCGGTCGCACGATGTCGCATCGACGCCGCCCATCGGGTGAAAGGGAAGGATCGGCCCAGCATGGTGGCGGCAGCCACACGCGGCGGTTCGTAGGACACGAACTGCGTGCGCATTGACAGGCCTTTCAATGCGCCGGCTCCGGCATTTTCGGTGACGGCACCGACGAAGGGACAAGGCGCACCGCCGAGCACGCGCGTCGCGCTGACCAGTGAATCCCAGCGCATGCGCCAACAGTGGTGGTGAAACGCATCGAAGACAATGGCTTCGCTCGCCGGCATTGGGAACTCAAGGCGTCGATGCGCCATGATCGGCTGCCTCCTCGAAGGTTTCGGTCACCATGCCCCAGCGGTCGAATTCTGGTTCGAAGTCGGTAAGCGGCAACGCACCCATGCAGGCGAACGCGCCCCTGGGCAGGCCATCGCCGCGCGACAGCTTGCGCGCGAGCAGGATCGCTGCCATGCACGGAATCTCTGGCCCGTGATCGTTGCCGGCGGTAAGGTGCCAAGCTCGTTTGGCGGGCAGGTTGAATCCATCGTGACCTTCGACGCGGACCACCATCCCGCCCGTCGAAGAGCCCATGAAATCAAGCGCCCGGGCGGCATGATTGAGCACACCTGCCAGGTGGGCAGGCGGCCCGATCAAGCGTGCCCCACGCAATACGGCCAGCATCGCAAACGCCCGTTGCGCCAACCCCACTTCGACCGCAGCGCGGAACATAACGCGCCGGGTGACCTTGTAGCGCTGCGGAAAGAGTTCGAGGTCTGGGATGTCGCAAAGCGCACCCAGGCGCGGACGCAGTCCGGCGAACGCCACGCGCTCGGGGTGAGCCCAGCCGCGACGCGGTTGCCATCGTCCTTGGTCCCACACTTGGATGGGCTCGCCGCAATAGCTCAGCACGGCTGCGAGCGTCGCGTGTCCACGGGGCGCGGTTTGGGCGGGGGCAATGCAGATGTCGATGGTGTCGATGCGCTGCCAACCGCTGCACAGATGGTCGACGACGGCAGACGACAACGCCGGGACCGTGCTTGCACCACAGATTGCCGAGCGCCCCGCAGCACGGAACGCCGCGTTCATTGCGTCTGCAAAGTCGCATACGAAGCGACGGCCATCAGCAAGATCGATGTAGTGGGCAGCGACCGCAGCAGCGGCCGTGGCGACGCTGTAGGACTGATGTTGAAACGGGCCAGCGGTATGAATCAGAAGCTCGACGCCTGCCTCACTCAGAGAATGCGCCAGCCCTGGCCCGTCAAGGTCGATTGCGATGCCTTGCGCGCCTCCTCCCACAGCGGTGGCCAGCGACTGCGATCGGCTCAGGTTGCGCCCACCGATCAGAAGCTGAATCGACGGATCGCCCGCCAGCGCCCGGCAGATACGCGCGCCGAAGTTTCCGTAGCCGCCTAGCACGAGCGTCTTCAAAGCGGTGGGTCCTTCGCAGGGGTCGCCGTCGCGTCACGAAACCGAGATCGCCGCGTGGATCACATTATCTGTTCGGCGCGGCGCAGCGGCCTTTCGCCAATGACCGGACTGGGGAAGGCGGCCTACTACAGCTCCTGGCCGGGTCTTCCCCGAGGCCTGAAGATTTGCCACGTCGGCGAAACACCTGGCCTATGACGCTTGGGCGGCTTGACCCGAACCCGTTCCCACAAACTACCCGACCACCTCCGCCCAGAACTCCAACTTCACCGGCACGTTCAAGGGCACGACCAGATGGCCGAGGGCGATGTGGGCCTGGCGGCCGCAGGCGCGGGAGACCTGACTGATGGGTTCCGAACCGCCGCTCAACACCGTGGGAATCGTGACGAAGGCCTCGACGCAGCGGGCGTGGCGTTCGATGCGCATCCCGCGACTCCTTGGAGAACTTGCAGGTCTGCTCCAACTTCTCAGCGCGTAGCTTCAATGGGTCCAGGCGCTCGAGGCGCATTGCGCTCTCCTGAAATTGCGGCTGACGACAACTCGATGCCATCATGATTCAAGGCACTCCCTAGAATGCTCGGCTCGCTCGACAAAAGGCCCTCCCTGTGACCACCGGTGTCATCCGCATCCGCGGCGCACGTCAGCACAACCTGAAGAACCTGGACCTCGACATCCGCACCGGGGAGATGACGGTCGTGACCGGGCCCAGCGGCTCGGGCAAATCGAGCCTCGTGTTCGACACGCTTTACGCCGAAGGGCAGCGCCGTTACGTCGAGACCTTCAGCGCCTACGCGCGCCAGTTTCTCGACCGCATGGACCGCCCGGCGGTGGACCGCGTCGACGGTGTGCCACCGGCCATCGCGATCGACCAGACGAATCCGGTGCGCAGCTCGCGGTCGACAGTTGGAACGATGACGGAGCTGAACGATCACTTGAAGCTGCTCTTCGCGCGTGCTGCCGACTTGTTCGACAAGGAAACCGCGCAGCGAGTTCGGCATGACTCGCCGGAGACGATCTATGCCGAGCTGATGCAGCGCACGTCAGGCACCGACCCACGTCTGGTGGTCACGTTCCCCGTTGAGCTGCCCGCCGACACGAGTGCGCAAGACGTAGAACAGTGGCTTGCCGCGAGCGGCTTCACGCGCGTGCAGGGGCAGCGCGAAGTCGCCTCGCCAACCGGGCCGCGCAAGCTGCTCGACGTGGTGGCGGACCGCTTTCGCATTCAGGGCACGGAGAAGATTCGTGCAATCGAGGCGATCGAGACGGCGCTGAAGCGTGGCAGTGGACGCGTCAATGTGTACGTTGGCGCGTCGCTCGACGCAGAGCAAACGTCATCCCGG
>JBEBHW010000584.1:0-3094 GCA_040081145.1 Burkholderiaceae bacterium | reverse complement strand
TGCCGTGATCCCCGCGCCGCCGATCGCCTCGCTGCGCGACAGCCGGCTTGACGACGCCGGCCTTGACGCAGTGCGCGACAAGTTCAAGCTGCCGCCGCGCTACGTGTTCTATCCGGCCCAGTTCTGGCCGCACAAGAACCACCTTCGTCTGGTCGAGGCCTTCGCCAAGGTGGCCGAAGCCCACCCCGGCTGCGCCTTGGTCCTCACCGGCAAAGAGCGCAACAAGTTCGACGAGGTGTTCGAGCGAGTGCGCGAACTGGGTCTGAGTTCCCGTGTGCTGCATATCGGCTACGTGGAGACGTCCGAGTTGGCTGCCCTTTACCGCTGCGCGACAGTGGTGGCGATACCGACGCTGTTCGAAAGCATCAGCATCCCGGTGTACGAGGCGTTCTCGGTCGGCACCGCCGTCTGCGCCTCCAACGTCGTGGCGCTGCCGGAGCAAATCGACGATGCCGGCCTGCTGTTCGATCCGCTGTCCGTCGACGACATCGCCGACAAGATCGGCGCACTGCTGGCGGACCCGGCCTTGCGGGGACGATTGATCGAACGCGGCCTGCGCAGGATCACCTCGATCAACCACGACGGCTACGCGCTGCAATTGGCCGAACTGATTGACTCGATGGGCGACATTGGTCTCACGCCAACACGATGAAGATCTCGATCATCACCGTTTCCTACAACAGCGCCGCGACCATCGCCGAGACGCTGAAGTCCGTAGCCACGCAGACGCACAACGCCGTCGAGCACATCGTCATTGACGGCGCCTCGAAGGACGACACGCTGGCTGTCGTGCGCGAGCATGGCCGGCACGTGGCCAATATTCAGTCCGAACCCGACCGTGGCATCTACGACGCAATGAACAAGGGCGTAGGACTTGCCAGTGGCGAGATTGTCGGACTCCTCAACGCTGACGACCACTACGCACACCACCAGGTGCTCGCGACCGTGGCCCAGACTTTCCACGATCCAAGCATCGACTTGGTACTGGGCGACGTGGCTTTCTTCCGCCCCGGGCGGCCCGAGCGCCTGATCCGTCGCTACAGCGCGAAGAAATTCGAGCCGAAGCGCCTTGCCTGGGGATGGATGCCACCGCATCCAGGACTCTTCGCCCGGCGCGACGTGTATCAACGGGTGGGGCCATTTCGCGTTGACTACCGCATCGCCGGCGATTTTGAATGGATCGTGCGTGCGTTCGGCCTGCGCCCGATTCAATACAAGCATTTGCCGGAGATTCTTGTACACATGCGTACCGGTGGCATCAGCACAGGCGGTTGGCGCAACACGTTGCTGCTAAACAAGGAGGTGATGCGCGCGTGCCGCGAAAATGGGTTGTCGACCAACTGGGCAAAGCTTCTGTCGAGGTACCCGGCAAAAATTCTCGAGTTTGTACTGGCCTGAGCGCAGAGATTCACAGGCTATGCGCATAGTCAAAGAGCTTGCGTATCCCGCCGACCAGACTGCAGCGCGTTGCGGGGCTGTCCCGCCGCAGCTTGCAGATTGTTATGCTTCCCGCTTCCCTTCTGCGTGCCACCCGCCCCATGAGCGCCCTGATCCTGAGTTTCCTCACATCGCTCGTGGTCACGCTGCTAGTAGTGCGATCCGCGTCCTCTCACGAACGCCTCTCCGCAGACTTCGACGTCACAGGCCCGCAGAAATTTCACAGCCGGCCGGTGCCGCGCATCGGCGGCATCGGCATGTTCGCGGCGGCGCTGGTCAGCGGGTGCTACCTGCAGTGGAACTCCCTCGAGTCCGCACCCGTGCTGTGGCTGCTTGTCGCTGCCGGCATGCCGGCTTTCGTCGCGGGCCTGGCGGAAGACCTGACCAAGACCATGTCGCCGCGCCGGCGTTTGTTCGCCACGGCGCTGTCGGCGACCTTGGCGATTTGGTTGCTCGATGGCGTGATCCGGCGCACCGACATTCCCGGCGTGGACACGCTCATCGCCATGGCTCCGTTTGCGGTGGCGCTGACCATCTTCGTCGTCACCGGGGTCGCCAACTCGGTCAACATCATCGACGGGTTCAATGGCCTGGCCTCGATGTGCGTGCTGATCATGCTGCTCGCGCTGGCCTACGTGGCGGATCAGGCAGGCGACGTCGTGATGCAAACGATTGCGTTTGCGGTGGTCGGCGCTGTGCTGGGCTTCTTCGTCTGGAACTTTCCGGTGGGGCTGATCTTCATGGGCGACGGCGGCGCCTATTTTCTCGGCTTCCTTCTGGCCGAGGTGAGCATCCTGCTGCTTAACCGTAACGCCGGCGTGTCGCCGATGTTTCCGCTGCTTCTGTGCGCCTACCCGATCTTCGAGACCATCTTCACGATGTACCGGCGCAAGGTCGTGCGGGGGACTGCATTGGGCGTGCCCGACGGAATCCATTTGCACACGCTGATCCACCGGCGTCTGATCCGTTGGAACAACGGGCAGACACCCGAGCGCCGGCAGACGGCACGCAACTCGATGACGTCGCCCTACCTTTGGGTGCTGTGCCTGAGCTCCGTCATGCCGGCCGTACTGTGGTGGAACAGCACGCCGGTCCTGGGGGCGTTCCTGCTGCTGTTCATGGCCGGCTACACGCTGCTCTACTGGAGCATCGTTCGGTTCAGGACGCCCAAGTGGCTGTTCTTCCGGCGATAGACATCCGGCGCGCGGGTGCACTCGGCAGACAATGACCTTGGCGGCTGGCGGCCGGGAGGGATCTGCGATGGGAAATATTACGTTCAAGCCCACGATGTCGGCACAGGATTTTCTGGAATGGGACCGAACCCAGACGACTCGCCACGAATTCGTCGACGGCGAAGTATTTGCCACGGCGGGTGCCGAGGACTGGCATGTGACGGTGACATTGAACGTCGCGATGGCATTGCGCCAGCACCTTGCGGGCACGCCCTGCCGCACCTACGTGGTTGACACCAAAGTTCACGTGGTGGCCGCCAACAGCTACTTCTGTCCGGACGTGCTGGTCACATGCGACGCCGCCGACCACACGAACCGGTTGATCAAGTCGAACCCCAAACTGCTGGTCGAAGTGCTGTCGCCCAGCGCGGCGGCGTACGACCGCGGCGAAAAGTTCGCACGCTACCGGCTGATCGACGCACTCC
>JBEBHW010000031.1:0-13268 GCA_040081145.1 Burkholderiaceae bacterium | reverse complement strand
GGCCCGGCTGCAACTGGTCTGCCAGCGCTGCCTGGAACCGGTGACAGCGGCGCTCGATGTGCAGCGCAGTTTCCGCTTTGTCGAGGGCGAAGCCGCCGCCGCCGAACTCGACGCGCAGTGCGAAGACGACGTGTTGGCCCTGACTCGCGAACTTGACCTGCACGAATTGCTGGAAGACGAGTTGCTGCTGTGCCTTCCCCTGGTTCCGAAGCATGAGCAATGCCCACAGCCTCTGCCCGAAGCCGCGGCGGGCCCCGGGCCTGACCGGGCGAACCCGTTCGCTGCGCTGGCGGCGCTCAAGCGTGGCGTCGCCAAGGGCTGACAACCGGGGCTGATGCTAGAATTCGCGCCTTTCGCGCGGCGTGGGTCGGTCATTGACGATGCACCTTTCGCTGCTGCCGACCCCGGCCCCGTGTCACCACGCGGCCCCAGGAGAACCCCATGGCCGTTCAGCAGAACAAGAAGTCTCCCTCCAAGCGCGGCATGCACCGCGCCCACAATGCCTTGAATACCCCGGGCACGGCGATCGAGCCGACGACGGGCGAATCGCACTTGCGCCACCATCTCAGCCCGAACGGCTTCTACCGTGGGCGCAAGGTGTTGAAGACCAAGGCAGACGCCTGATCGGTCGCGCGCTGCGCATCGGGGCCTGGCGCGCCACGGTGGCGTGCCGATGCTCGACAAGTCCTGTTGAACTCTGATGTGATCAGGCTCGCCGTCGATTGCATGGGGGGCGACCACGGCCCCATGGTCACGCTGCCGGCATGCCAGGCCTTCTTGGCGGCGCATCCGCAGGCCGAAATCTTTCTCGTCGGGCGTGAGGCAGACCTGCTGACGGCGTCCGCCTGGCAACGCTGCTCGGTCGTCAACGCATCGGAAGTCGTCGAGATGGACGACCCGGTCGAAATTGCGTTGCGCCGCAAGAAAGACTCGTCAATGCGCGTCGCGCTGCGACTCGTCAAGGCCGACGCGCAGGGCACTTCGCAAGCGCAGGCTTGCGTCTCCGCCGGCAATACGGGCGCGTTGATGGCGGTGGCGCGTTATGTGCTGAAGACGCTGGAGGGCATCGACCGGCCGGCGATCGCGGCAGTCTTGCCGAATCAAAAAGACGGCTTCACGACGGTGCTTGACCTCGGCGCCAACGTCGACTGCACGGCAGAAAACCTGCTGCAGTTCGCCGTGATGGGCAGTGCCCTCGTCGCCGCGGTCGGCGGCAATGACAACCCGACGGTGGGCTTGCTCAACATCGGCGAAGAGGCGACGAAGGGCAACGAAGTCATCAAGCAGGCCGCGGAGCTGTTGCGCGCCGCCGCGGCAGGCGGGCATTTGAATTTTTACGGCAACGTCGAAGGCAACGACGTCTTCAAGGGCACGACCGACATCGTCGTCTGCGACGGCTTTGTCGGCAACGTCATGCTCAAGACAGCCGAAGGACTCGCTGCAATGCTCACCTCGTTCATCAAGCAGGAGTTCACGCGCAGCGTTTTCACCAAGTTGGCTGCCGTGGTGGCGCTGCCCGTGTTGAACCATTTCAAACGCCGCGTCGATCACCGCCGCTACAGCGGCGGTGCGCTGCTCGGACTGCGTGGCCTGGTGTTCAAGGCGCATGGCGGGTCCGACGCTTATGCTTTCGAGCAGGCGCTGAATCGCGCTTATGATGCCGCCAGCAATCGTCTGCTGGACCGTGTGCATGACCGAATTCGCGAGACGCTGGCAGCGATGCCGGGCTCAGCCGGAACCGCCGCTCCCGAGACTTCCGATGCATCCCTGAGCGTATGAGCGCATGAGCTCCAACCTGCAGTCCCATTCGCGAATCACCGGCACGGGCAGTTTTCTGCCGGGTCCTCGCGTCAGCAATGATGCGCTGACGCGGCGCCTGGCGGAGTCGGGCGTCGAGACGTCGGACGCGTGGATCGTCGAGCGCACCGGAATTAAGGCGCGCCACTTCGCAGGGCCAGAGGATGTCTGCAGCGACTTGGCGCTCGAGGCGGCGAATCGGGCGTTGGCCGCCGCCGACTGCGACGCCGCGGCGATCGACCTGATCATTGTGGCGACGTCCACGCCCGACATGGTGTTCCCCAGCACGGCGTGCATCGTGCAACAGAAGCTGGGTGCGCGCGGTTGCGCTGCGTTCGACGTGCAAGCGGTTTGTTCGGGCTTCGTCTACGCGCTGACGATTGCCGACTCGATGATTCGCACCGGTGCGGCGTCCAAGGCGTTGGTCATCGGTGCCGAAGTGTTTTCGCGAATTCTCGACTTCACCGATCGCACCACGTGCGTGCTCTTCGGCGACGGTGCCGGCGCCGTGGTCCTGGAGCGAAGCAGCACGCCTGGCATTCTGGCCAGCGAATTGCATGCCGATGGCCGCTATGCCGACATCCTGTGCACGCCGGGCACGGTGTCGGGCGGCAAGATCACCGGCGATCCCTTGTTGAAAATGGATGGCCCGGCGGTGTTCAAACTCGCCGTGGGCGTGCTCGAAAGTGTGGCCAGATCGGTCCTGGCCAAAGCCGGGCGCACGGACGCCGACATTGATTGGCTGATCCCGCACCAGGCCAACATCCGCATCATGCAGAGCACGGCGAAGAAGCTCAAATTGCCGCCGGGGAAGCTCATCGTCACTGTCGACGAACACGGCAACACATCGGCAGCGTCAATCCCATTGGCGCTGGACCACGCGGTGCGCGGCGGCAAGATTCAACCCGGAGACACCGTCATGCTCGAAGGCGTGGGCGGCGGGTTCACCTGGGGTGCGGTGCTGCTCGACCTTTGATTGCGCGGCGCCGACACTTACGTTTCCATCGTCATGAATTCATTCGCAGTCGTCTTTCCAGGCCAAGGTTCGCAGTCGGTGGGCATGCTCGACGCCTGGGGGGAGCACCCCGCAGTTTGTGAAACCCTGGCTGAAGCCTCCAGCGTGCTGGGTGAAGACGTCGCCCGGCTGATTCGCGAGGGCCCGAAAGAGGCGCTCGAACTGACGACGAATACTCAGCCCGTGATGCTGACCGCGGGGCTCGCGTGTTACCGCGCATGGCTCGCGCACACGGGCCGGGAGCCTGCATTTTTCGCGGGCCATTCGCTGGGCGAGTACACCGCGCTCGTCGCCGCCGGCTCGCTGACTTTTGCCGATGCCTTGCCGCTGGTGCGTTTTCGCGCTCAGGCGATGCAAGACGCGGTGCCGGCGGGCACCGGGGCGATGGCGGCGGTGCTCGGGCTGGACGCGGCGGTGGTGCGCGATACCTGCGTCGTGCTCAGTCTCGGAAGCACGGAAGTCGTCGAAGCCGTCAATTTCAACGACCCGAAGCAAATCGTCATTGCGGGAACCAAGGTGGGCGTCGACAAGGCCTGCGAGGTGCTGAAGGCTCGCGGCGCGAAGCGCGCCATGCTGCTCGCGGTGTCGGCGCCGTTTCACTCGAGTCTGATGAAGCCGGCGGCAGAGCGCTTGAAGGTGCGCCTCGCCGCGACAGCGTTCGCGGTGCCACGGGTTGCGGTGATCAACAACGTCGACGTTCGGATCAACACCGCGCCCGAGTCGATTCGCGACGCGTTGTTCCGACAGGCGTTCGGCGCGGTGCGCTGGGTCGAACTGGTTCAGTCGCTGCGCGCGCAAGGCGTGGGCAACATGATCGAGTGCGGCCCAGGCAAGGTGCTGGCGGGAACGGTCAAGCGCATCGAACCCGAAATGGCCGCGGGCAATGTGTTCGACCCGACGAGCCTGGCGGCAGCTGCCGCCGCGCTGGGTGGCGTGTCGTGAGCGGCGGCCCTTTGACGGGGCAGGTCGCCCTCGTGACCGGCGCTTCGCGCGGCATCGGCCGTGCCATCGCGCTGGAATTGGCGGGGCTTGGCGCCAAAGTCATAGGAACCGCGACCACTGACGCCGGCGCGCGCGCGATCGGCGACGCACTGTCCGCCTACGAAGGCAGCCGCGGCGTCTGCTTGAACGTCAATGACAGCTCCGGGGTCGACGCGACGCTCGAAGAAATCCTGAAGGTGGACGGCGCCTTGCACGTGCTCGTCAACAACGCCGGCATCACGCGCGACATGTTGTCGATGCGCATGAAAGACGACGACTGGAGCGCCGTGCTGGACACCAACCTGAGCGCCGTGTTTCGCCTGTGCCGCGCTGTCGTGCGGCCGATGATGAAGCAGCGCTACGGGCGCATCGTCAACATCACGTCGGTCGTCGGATCGATGGGCAACGCCGGCCAGGCGAACTACGCTGCGGCCAAGGCCGGCGTGGCCGGGATGACGCGCTCCCTGGCGCGCGAGCTGGGCAGCCGCGGCATCACGGTCAATTGCGTGGCGCCGGGGTTCATCGAAACCGACATGACCAAGTCGCTTGGCGAAGCGCAAACTAGCGCGCTGATGGCGCAGATCCCGGTAGGGCGGCTCGGCCAAGCCGGCGAGGTGGCTCACGCGGTGGCATTTCTTGTCTCCCCCAAGGCGGGCTATGTCACGGGGACCGAATTGCACGTCAATGGCGGCATGTTCATGCAGTGACGCGGGCGCGGGGAATCGTGTCTGTCGCTGGCCTTAGAATGCCGCGCTGTTTCTTACAATTACTCCTGGAGGAGTCATGAGCGATATCGAAGCACGTGTGAAGAAGATCATTGCCGAGCAGCTCGGCGTGCCCGAGTCCGACGTGGCCAATGCGAAGGCGTTCGTCGCAGACCTCGGTGCCGATTCACTTGACACAGTGGAACTCGTGATGGCGCTCGAAGATGAATTCGGCATCGAGATTCCCGACGAAGAGGCTGAGAAGATCACGACGGTTCAGCTCGCCATTGACTACGCCGTCAAGCACCAGAAGGCGGCTTGAGTCTGCTTTCTGACACGCTGGCCCCAGCCAAGGTCCATCGATGAGCCGGCGTCGTGTGGTCGTGACCGGCTTGGGTTTGGTGAGCCCGGTGGGCAACAGCGTGTCTGAGGCCTGGGCCAACATCTTGGCCGGCCGTGGCGGCATTGGCCCGATCACCAAGTTCGACGCGGCGCAGTTGGCTTGCCGGTTTGCGGGGGAGGTTAGGGGCTTCAAGGTCGAGGAGTACTTCCCGGCGAAAGACGCGCGCCACATGGACACTTTCATCCACTTCGGGATGGCGGCGTCGATTCAAGCCGTGCGCGATTCGGGTTTGCCGATCAACGACGCACTGAATGAAGAGCAGGCCGAGCGCATCGGCTGCCTGGTGGGGTCGGGGATCGGCGGCTTGCCGATGATCGAAGAAACCCATGGCGACTACGTGACGCGGGGGCCGCGGCGCATCTCGCCGTTCTTCGTTCCGGCGTCGATCATCAACATGATTTCGGGGCATGTCTCCATCTTCTTCGGGTTCCAGGGGCCGAACCTGGCCATCGCCACGGCGTGCACGACGGGGCTGCATTGCATCGGCGAAGCCGGCCGGTTGATCGAGTACGGCGACGCCGACGTGATGGTCGCGGGCGGATCCGAGGCGACGATTTCACCCCTGGGCGTGGGCGGCTTCGCCGCGGCACGCGCCTTGTCGACACGCAACGACGATCCGCAAACGGCGTCGCGCCCGTGGGACAAAGACCGAGACGGTTTTGTTCTCGGCGAGGGCGCGGGCGCTGTCGTGCTCGAAGAGTATGAACACGCGAAGCGGCGCGGCGCGAAGGTCTACGCCGAACTCGCCGGTTTCGGCATGGGCGCCGATGCCTTCCACATGACTGCGCCCAGCGTCGACGGCCCCAAACGCGCGATGAAGGCGGCGCTGCGCAACGCCGGTCTGAACGCGAACCAGGTGCAATACCTGAACGCTCACGGGACGTCGACGCCGCTCGGAGACGTCAACGAGACGAACGCGATCAAGCTCGCCTTGGGCGATCATGCCCGCCAGGTCGTGGTCAACTCGACCAAGTCGATGACGGGCCACCTGCTCGGCGGCGCCGGGGGCATCGAATCGGTGTTCACGGTGTTGGCCTTGCACCACCAGGTCTCTCCGCCGACGATCAACATCTTCAATCAGGATTCCGAGTGCGACCTCGATTACTGTGCCAACGAGGCGCGGGCGATGAAGATCGAGTACGCGATGAAGAACAACTTCGGGTTCGGCGGGACGAACGGAACGCTTATTTTCAGGCGCGCCTGAAAGCCCGCGCTGCCCCGCATGGGCGAACTGCCGGCGCTACGCATCACGATTCGCAAGTTTGCGGTCTGGCGCGGTGGGGTGCTGGGGCTCGCCGTGAGCGCAGTCGTGGTGCTTTGTGCCTGGGCGGTTCAGGCGCACCATGCGCAACACCAAGCCACGATGTGGCTGGCTCTGTCGCTCGTTGCCGTGGCTGCTGGCCTGGGGGCGTCGCTGTGGCGCGTGGTTCCCGTGACCTTGGCGTTCGACGGCTCAGGCTGGCTTGCCTGGAGCGAGGGTCGCGCCGACGCTGCGCCGATGGCAGTTGAGGTGCGGCTCTGCATGGACCTCGGTGCCTGGATGTTGCTGCGCCTCATTCCCTCTTCCCGTGAGGCGCGGTCGCGACCTCGGTGGGTGCCTGTGCAATTCAGTGCGCCGCAGGCGCAGTGGCACGCACTTCGCTGTGCGATATATTCTTCCGCACGGCAGGTCAAGGACGATTCCGTCCGCTCCCACGTCGAATAACACGGTTCGAATGAACTCCCCCGATGCAGATGCCGCGCTTGTCGATCGAACCAAAGCGGGCGACGTCAAGGCGTTCGAGATGCTCGTCGTCAAGTACCAGCGAAGGATCGAGCGCTTGATTGGCCGCATGGTGCGCGACGTCGATCTGATTCCCGACATCGCCCAGGAGACGTTCATTCGCGCCTACCGGGCCATCCCTCAATTTCGCGGCGAGAGCGCGTTTTATACGTGGCTGTACCGGATTGCCGTGAACACGGCCAAAAAGGCGTTGATGGAGCTCAAGCGGGATCCAACCGTGACCGAATCCGCGCTCGCCTCGCGTGACGACGACGATGAAACTTCGCGGGTCGAGAACGAACTAAGCGATGGCGAAACCCCGGAGGGTCTGCTGGCCAGCAAACAAATCGCCGCGGCAGTGAACTCCGCGATGCAAGCACTGTCAGAGGAACTTCGCCAAGCGATCACGCTGCGCGAAATCGAAGGACTGAGTTACGAGGAAATCGCCGAGCTGATGAATTGCCCCATCGGCACGGTGCGTTCGCGCATCTTCAGGGCGCGCGAAGCGATTGCCGAGCGGCTGCGCCCGCTGCTGGGAACTCGTGAAGGTGGCAGATGGTAAGGGCGAGTCGGCGCCGCGAAAGGAATGAAGTTGAACCTATTCAATGAGGCTGAGCACGAGGCAGCGCAGCTTTCGGCACTCGCCGATGGTGAGCTCGGCGCGAGTGAAGTGGCGAGCGCCTGCGCAAACTGGCGCACCGGAGCGTCCTGCCACGCGACGTGGCACACCTACCACCTGATCGGCGATGTGCTTCGCTCGGACGACCTGGCGAGCAGCCCGGCGGCCGACCGCGCGATGCTGGAAAAATTGCGTGAGCGATTGCAGCGTGAACCCGTGATTCTTGCGCCCGAACCTGTGCTGCACGGCGCGCCGGCGGCGCGTTCGCAGCGAACCGCGCGGCCCTGGACGGCGCTTGCAGCGGTTGCAGCGGGTTTTGCCGCAGTGGCCGGCGTCTTGATTGTTCTGGGCGGACCCTCGGTAGATTTGAGTGCGGTAAGAATCAGCCTCTCCGGCGCCGCGCCGGCAAGCTTCGCCGACGCAGCGTCGCGGCCTTTCGAGCCGACCCCGCAGCCGGTGTTCGCCGACGGCAGACTCGTGCGTGACGCAAGGCTTGACCGATACCTCGATGCACACAAACATTTTTCTGGGGTTTCGGCGCTCGGTGTGCCGTCAACTTTTTTGCGCGGCGCGACCTCCGATGCCTCGAACCGCTGAATGCCGAAGCGGCTGCGCATGCTGATCCGCAGTTTGACACTGGGCGCGATTCTGGCTGCCGCCGCGCTCACGCCGCCGCTCGCCGCCGAGCCTGCCGGACGCGAGGGGTTGCCCGTTGGAACGGTGCGCGCGTGGCTGATGCGCATCCACCAGGCGGCGAGTCGCAACAATTTTCTCGGAACCTTTGTCGTCAGTGGGGGCGGGGTGGTGGCCAGCGCCCGAATCGCGCACTTCTGCGACGGCCGCAACCAGTTCGAGCGCATCGAGTCCCTCGATGGGCCGGCGCGACAGGTGTTCCGCCACAACGACGTCGTGCACACGCTGTGGCCTGCCAGCAGAACAGCACGCATCGAGCAGCGCGATCTGTTGACGTCGTTTCCCGCACTCTTGATCGCCGGTGACGATCGCATTCAAGACGTCTACGACATCCATGCCCAGGCTGGCGAGCGCATCGCCGGGCGCGAGGCCGATGTGTTGTGGGTGCGCCCGCGCGATTCGCATCGCTTCGGCTACCGCCTCTGGGCGGACAAGGCTTCGGGTTTGCTGTTGCGCTCGGACGTGCTGGGGGAGAAGCTGGAGGTTCTCGAGACGGCTGCGTTTTCCGACGTCGCAATCGGAATTCGCCCTCGTGTCGACAGCGTCTTGCAGCCTATGCACAGACTCGAAGGCTACCGCGTCGCGCGCCCGCTGATGACACCCACGACGCTCGGATCGGAGGGTTGGGCGGTGCACCGTGCGCCTCCGGGGTTTCGCCAGGTGAGTTGTGTGCGTCGCCCGATGCAGGCTCCCCACGGTGCCGAGCTCGCGAAAGGTGCCTCGTCAGACCCGGAGGTCTTGCAGTCGATTTTCTCCGACGGGTTGACGCATGTTTCATTGTTCATCGAGCCCTACGATCCAGCCCGCCATGTGCGGCCGCTGGCCACAACGCTGGGCGCGACCCAGACGCTGATGCTTCGGCAGGGCACATGGTGGATCACGCTGGTGGGCGACGTGCCTGCGGCGACGTTGCAGGTTTTTGCAAGCGGGATCGAGCGCAGCAGGTAGTGCCGGGGCCTCACATTCGATTCCCTGGAAAAGTTTTGGTCAAGGCAAACGCATCATGCAAATGAAATCTGAATCCGCGCATTTCTCCCTCTCGTGGCGCCATTGGTGCGGCGCAGCGCTCTTGGTCGTGGGCGCGGTGGGCCTCGCCGCAAGCGGTGCAGCGCACGCGCAGGCGCTTCCCGATTTCACCGACTTGGTGGAAAAGGTGGGGCCGGCCGTGGTCAATATTCGGACCCTCGAGCGCTCGCGCACGGCGTCGCGCAGCGGCGCGGGCCCGGAAGTCGACGAAGACATGCTCGAGTTCTTCCGTCGCTTCGGCCTGCCGGCGCCGAACCAGCCGTCGCCGCGCGGGCCGCGTCAGGCGCCCGAGGGCGAGCCGCAGCAGCGCGGTGTGGGCTCGGGCTTCATCCTGAGCTCCGATGGCTACGTGATGACGAACGCCCACGTCGTCGATGGCGCCGAAGAAGTCATCGTCACGCTCACCGACAAACGCGAGTTCAAGGCCAAGCCGATCGGCGCGGACCGGCGCTCCGACGTCGCCTTGCTCAAGATCGAGGCGGCGGGATTGCCGACGGTGCGCCTGGGCGACGTGAGTCGGCTCAAGGTGGGCGAGTGGGTGATCGCCATCGGCTCGCCCTTCGGCCTGGAGAACACCGTGACGGCGGGGATCGTCAGCGCCAAGTCGCGCGACACGGGCGAATTCTTGCCCCTGATTCAAACCGACGTGGCCATCAACCCAGGCAATTCGGGCGGTCCGCTGATCAACATGCGCGGCGAAGTGGTCGGCATCAACTCGCAAATTTACAGCCGCTCGGGCGGCTACCAGGGGATCTCGTTCGCGATTCCGATCGACGAGGCGAGCCGTGTTTCCGATCAGCTCCGAACCAGCGGGCGCGTCATTCGCGGGCGCATCGCGGTGGGCATCGACCAGGTCACGAAAGAGGTTGCTGAGTCGATCGGCTTGGGCAAGGCGATGGGGGCCCTGGTTCGCAGCGTCGAGTCGGGAGGCCCGGCGGAGAAAGCCGGCATCGAAGCCGGCGACATCATCACCAAATTCGACGGCAAAACGATCGACAAGTCGGGAGACCTGCCGCGCATCGTCGGCGGCGTGAAGCCCGGAACGAAGGTGTCGGTGCAAGTGTTTCGTCGTGGCGCGTACCGCGACTTGAATGTCACCGTGGCCGAGGTCGAACCGGAGCGCGCTCGTCGGACGGCACAAAGTGAGCCCAAGCCCAAAGCCAGTGTCGAGACCCTGGGGCTGGTGGTCGTGGAACTCAACGAGGCGCAAAAGCGCGAGCTCAAGATCAAGAATGGAGTGCGCGTCGAATCGGCGGACGGATCCGCGGCGCGCGCCGGGCTTCGTGAGGGTGACGTCATCTTGTCCATGGACAACACCGAGGTGACCTCCACCAAACAATTTGAAGGGCTCGCAGCGAAGATCGACAAGACCAAGTCGGTGACGGTGCTGGTCAAGCGCGGTGACGCGGCAACATTCATCGTGATCAAGCCGGCGCGCTAGCTCTGCGCTGACGAGCCTCGCGGCGGCACGTCCGACTTGTGAGCCAGGTCTTTTCGCAATATGGAATATGGTTGACCGAAATCGACGTTTGATTGCCTGCAGGTCCAGTGAGTTGCGCCCTGTGTAATTGCCCTCCGTTCGGCTGAATCTAATGAAAGCAGTCTGAATTGCGTCTATTTTCTTCATGAATCCAAGTTGGTGTTTACGCCTTGTTCTGGAAAAATTCATTGAAATCAAGGGCCCGATTTCTGTCCCCAGATAACCCACAGGGACCTGTGTATAAGTTGTTGATAAGAATTCGTGTTGGCCACCCGCAACGCTGAGAAATCAAGCATTGGCGCGGTTTTCCGGCCGGTCCTTGTGGCTACAATGAAAGCCCAACAAGCAGTTGCCATACGTTTTGTTGGAAGGCGCGTCGGTTTTTTGACGTGCCTTTTTTTTGCCTACGACACGCCGCTTCGCGGCTTCACATCGCTTCGCGATATGAGTCTGCGGCGCAACCGCTGCGCGGTTGTGTTTGCCGCCTGAACTTCGACCAATACCTGCATGGATCACATCCGCAATTTCTCGATCATTGCCCACATCGACCACGGCAAAAGCACTTTGGCGGATCGGTTGATCCAGCGTTGTGGTGGGTTGAGTGACCGGGAAATGGAGGCGCAGGTGCTCGACTCGATGGACATCGAGCGCGAGCGCGGCATCACGATCAAGGCGCAGACCGCGGCCTTGAGCTACACGGCGCGCAACGGCCAAACTTACAACCTGAACCTGATCGACACGCCGGGGCACGTCGACTTCTCCTACGAAGTGAGCCGCTCGCTGTCGGCCTGCGAAGGGGCGCTGCTCGTGGTCGACGCGAGCCAGGGTGTCGAAGCGCAGACGGTAGCAAACTGCTACACCGCGATCGAACTCGGCGTGGACGTGGTCCCGGTACTGAACAAGATGGACCTGCCGCAGGCCGATCCGCAGCGCGCCCGCGAGGAAATCGAAGACGTGATCGGCATCGATGCCGATCACGCGATACCTTGCAGCGCCAAGACTGGCGAGGGCATCGACGACATCCTGGAGGCGGTGATCCACCGCATGCCGCCGCCGCGGGGTAACCCGAAGGCGCCATTGCGCGCGATGATTGTCGACTCCTGGTTCGACAACTATGTCGGCGTCGTGATGCTGGTGCGCGTCGTCGACGGTTCGCTCACACGCGGCGAGCGCATTCGCCTGATGGCGAGCGACGCGTGCTACGGCGCCGAGCAGTTGGGCGTGTTCACGCCCAAGTCAGTGCCGCGCGAGTCGCTCCAGGCCGGCGAAGTGGGCTTTGTCATCGCCGGGATTCGCGAGCTTCAGGCCGCGAAGGTCGGCGACACCGTCACGCTCGAAAAAAAGCTTCCCAACAATCTGGGCGTGGCGACCGTTGCGCTGCCGGGTTTCAAGGAAATCCAGCCGCAGGTTTTTGCCGGCCTGTACCCGACCGAGGCCAGCGAGTACGAGCAACTGCGCGACGCGCTGGAAAAACTCAAGCTCAACGATTCGTCGCTGCGCTACGAGCCCGAAGTCAGCCAGGCCCTCGGCTTCGGCTTTCGCTGCGGCTTTCTCGGCCTGCTGCACATGGAAATCGTGCAGGAACGCCTCGAGCGCGAATTCGACCAGGACTTGATCACGACGGCGCCCAGCGTTGTCTATCAAGTCGAACTGGGCAACAAGGACGTGATCCTGATCGAGAACCCGTCGAAGCTGCCCGATCCAGGGCGCATTCACGAGATCCGCGAGCCCATCGTCACGGTGCATCTCTACATGCCGCAAGATTACGTCGGCCCGGTGATGACGCTGGCCAACCAGAAACGCGGCGATCAGGTCAACATGGCCTACCACGGGCGCCAGGTGCTGCTCACCTACGACATGCCGCTCGCCGAAATCGTGCTCGACTTCTTCGACCGCCTCAAGAGCGTGTCGCGCGGCTACGCGTCGATGGACTACGAATTCAAGGAGTACCGCGCCGCGGACGTCGTGAAAGTCGACATCTTGCTCAATGGCGAACGGGTCGATGCGCTGTCGATCATTTTGCACCGCGACCAGAGCCAGTACCGCGGGCGGGCGATCGTGGCGAAGATGCGCGAGATCATCTCGCGCCAAATGTACGATGTCGCGATCCAGGCGGCGATCGGCGCCAACATCATTGCGCGTGAGACAATCAAGGCACTGCGCAAGAACGTGATCGCCAAGTGCTACGGCGGAGATATCAGCCGCAAGCGCAAACTTCTCGACAAACAAAAGGCCGGCAAGAAACGCATGAAGCAGATCGGTTCCGTCGAGGTTCCGCAGGAAGCGTTTCTGGCCATCCTGCAGGTGGACGACTGATGGGACCCTTGACCGCGGTGTTGTACGGTGCCTTGGCCGCCTTCCTTGGCGGCTGGTACCTGGGTAAGTGGACGGGCAACTTCTCGTTGCTGCTCTTCATCCTGACGCTCGTCACGCTCGGCTTCTGGCTGGCTGAGCGATTCCACTTCGCCCCGCGCCGGGTTCGTGCCGCAGTGGAGCTCGAGAAGCAAGATGCGGCACGCCGCGAGAAGCTCAGCGCGCAAGGCATCGCGAAAGTCGACAACAACCTCGACCAGGCCAAAGACGCCGTGCTGGCGCAACCTTGGTGGCTCGACTGGACGGCCGGGCTGTTCCCGGTGATCCTGGCGGTCTTCCTGCTGCGTTCGTTCCTCTACGAGCCGTTCAAAATTCCGTCGTCGTCGATGCTTCCGACGCTGCTCGTGGGCGACTTGATTCTCGTCAGCAAGTTTCATTACGGCGTGCGCCTGCCGGTCATCAACAAGAAGATCAT
>JBEBHW010000583.1:0-3099 GCA_040081145.1 Burkholderiaceae bacterium | reverse complement strand
TCGGCTGCGCACACCGGGTCGCCGCGGCCATCGAAGCCGGCATGTGTTTCGTGAACAGCCAGAACGTTCGCGACCTGCGGCAGCCTTTCGGCGGAACCAAAGCTTCCGGCACCGGGCGCGAAGGCGGGACCTGGAGCCATGAAGTATTTCTCGAGCCGAAGAACGTGGCGGTGAGCTTGGGTTCGCACCACATCCCGCGTTGGGGAGCGCCAGGGTGACTTCTGGGGGCGCCGCTCGACGTCATGGAGCCGTCCGTCCCAGCCATGGCGGCGCCGCTCGACCTCATGGCGCCGCCCGGCCCAGTCAGCGCGCAGCCCTTTCGAGTTGCTGACATGTCGCTCTACGGTGTGCAGAAGTTTCTGTTCCATATGAATCGCGACGTGCGCGTGCAGCAGCGCTTCAAGGTCGAACCGGGCAAGGTGCTCGACGAATATCCGCTCGAGGCCCAAGAGCGTGAGGGAATTCAATCCGGCGACATCGGTCTGATGTACGTGCTCGGTGCGAATGGCCAATTGCTGATGCACTACGCGGCGTTTCTCGGCATGCCGTGGCCCGAATACATTCAGGCGATGCGCGACGGTGTCGCGCGCCACGGGCCGGTTCGTGCAGGCGTGTACGCGATGACGACGGCGCTGGACGAAAGAGTGGCCGGGGTATGAACCCCCGCAGCTCGCTGCGCTCGCGCCTCGCCGAGGGAAGGTGTGTTCGCCTTCTGCCGGCCAGGCTCCTTGGGGCGGCCCGGCGGCGACCATGAGCCTCGTATTCGCCGGCGTGTGCAGCCACGCCCCGGGAATTACCGGCCGTGCGCACATGGCCGATCCCACGCTGCGTGACCCATTCCACGTGGCGTTTCGTGCCTTGGGAGATGAAATGCGCGCCACGCGACCCGACGCTCTGGTGCTGGTGGGCGCCGAACACTTCGCCAACTTCTTCATGAACAACATGCCCGCTTTTGCCGTGGGCATGGCCGACGCCTACGACGGGCCGCTCGAAGACCCGGCGTGGTTGGGCATCGAGCGAACCCGGGTGCCGGGCAACGCCGGATTGTCGAAACGCTTGATCACGGAAGTCATGCAAAGCGTCGACCTCGCCTACGCCGAAGAATGGAAGTTCGACCACGGCCTGGCCGTGCCGCTGCACTTTCTGACGCCGCGCTACGACCTGGATGTGATTCCCGTGAACATCAACTGCCAGGGCCCGCCGCTCGCGCCGCTGCACCGCGCCTGGGCCTTCGGCGAGGCGCTGCGCCGCGCGGCGAACCGGGTCCCCGAGCGCATCGCCATCGTTGGTACCGGCGGCATCAGCCATTGGCCGGCCACACCCGACTCGGGCAAGATCAATGAAGCGTGGGACCGCGACTTCATGGATCGCTGGGTGCGCAACGACCAAGCCGCGCTGCTCGACTACACCGACGAAGCGATCTACCGTGACGCGGGCCAGGGCGGCTTCGAGGTGCGCACCTTCATCAGCATTGCCGCGGCGGCGCGCGGGCGCGGTGCGATCCGCCACTTTCAGCCGATACCGATTTTTTCCGTGACTTGCACGCTGGGCGTGATGGAGCTTGTCTGATGCCGCATCTTGTGATCCTGTACACCCCGAACATCGAAGGCCAGACCGACATGTCGCTGCTGTGCCGGCGCCTGGCCGACGCGATGATTGGCGTCAAGGACGAAACCGGCAAGCCGGTCTTCCCGGTCGGCGGCACGCGCGTCTTCGCTTATCCGGCGGCGTACTTCGCGGTGGCCGACGGCAGCGGCGACCATGCCTTCATCTACTTCAATTTGCGCATGGCGCGCGGGCGCAGCGAGACGGCGAAGAAAAATGCGGGCGAACTCGTCACGGCAGCGGCGCGGGAGCACCTCGCCCCGCTGCTTGCGCGCCGCGCCGTGGGCTTGACGCTGCAAGTCGACGAAGGCGAAGAAGTCTTCGACGCCAAGTTCGGCAACTTGCACGCCCTGTTCAACAAGAGCTGACGGAGGTCCTCGCATGCTCGACCCCAAGACGATAGGCGAACTTGCGCTCGAGCTCTACGGCGCGCGCAAGTCGCGCACCCAGGTGCGTCACTTCTCGAAGCGCTTTCCCGGCATGACGGTGCAGGACGGCTACGCGATCCAGCGCGAATGGGTGAAGCTCGAACTCGCCGACGGACGCACCATCAAAGGCCGCAAGATCGGCCTCACGTCGCGCGCCATGCAGCAGGCCTCGCAAATCACCGAACCCGATTTCGCGCCGCTCATGGACGATATGTTCTTTGAGGCCGGCGGCGACATCCCAATCGACCGATTCGTCGCGCCGCGCGTCGAAGTCGAACTCGCCTTCATCTTGGGCAAGCAGCTCAAAGGCCCCGGCGTGACGCTCTTCGACGTGCTCTCGGCCACCGAATACGTGAGCCCGGCGCTGGAAATCATCGACGCGCGCATCGAGCAGTTCGACCGCGAGACGCGCGCCCCGCGAAAAGTGTTCGACACAATTTCCGATTTCGCCGCGAATGCGGGCATCGTGTTGGGCGGGCGGCCGGTGCGGCCGAACGACGTCGACTTGCGCTGGGTCGGCGCGTTGCTCTACAAGAACGGCGTGATCGAAGAAACCGGTCTGGCCGCCGGCGTACTGAACCACCCCGCGACGGGCGTGGCGTGGCTCGCGAACCGGATCGCCCAGTACGACGAGAGTCTGCAGGCAGGTGACGTGGTGCTTGCCGGCTCGTTCACGCGGCCCACCACCGCACAGCGCGGCGACACCTTCCATGTCGACTATGGTCGCTTGGGCGCGATCGGATTTCGCTTCGCGTGATCAATACGAATTCGCATTCGACTCGATGAGGTTTCGCGACTGCGAGCGGCCCGTTGCTGCCGTTCGCAGCGAGCTGCCTGCCAGCGTGCGAGCACTACTCGATAGAACTGGAATTCGCAAACTGCCGCGTCAGCTCGGGTGCTGGACGCGGTGATGCAGCGCTTCCCAAATTGGCGTGAGGCGCGTCGGCAGAGCGGGCAGCCCTCCCAGGTCCATGTGGCTTTCTTCGGGGCTGTGGAAATCGCTGCCGCGCGAGGCGAGAAGTTTGAATTCGAGAGCCGTGTCGGCGTAGCGTGCGGCGTCGGCCGA
>JBEBHW010000582.1:0-3105 GCA_040081145.1 Burkholderiaceae bacterium | reverse complement strand
GCCGTGAGTTCAGCACGCAGCGCCTGCGCGTCGAGCATCGCGCAGGGCAGTGAGCCCAGTGCGCCGGCGTTGCTCACTGCGAGCGCCAGCGCGCTGTCCTGCGCGCCTGCCATCGGCGCCTGGATCAGCGGAAACTCGATTCTGAACAGCGCTTGCAGACTCATGACTCAGATCCCCTGACCGCTCGGATGGGCCTCGCGCGCAGGCGTTTCCGGTTCGATGCACAGCGCTTCGAGAAACCGCGAGACCATGTTGTACGCGGCGATCGTCGCCGTGATTTCGACGATCTCGCGCGCGCTGAACCAATCGTGGAGCGCGTCGAACAGCGGCTGCGCGACCTGCACGTGCAGCGTCATCGCGTCGGTGTAGGCGAGCACGGCGCGTTCACGCGCGTCGAACAGCGGCGAGTCGGTCCAGGCGTCGATGGCGGCGATCTTTGCCGGCGTCACACCCGCTGCACGTGCGATCGGTTCATGCTGGATGAATTCGTACGGCGCGCGGTTCAGGCGAGCGACCCGCAGAATCGTCAGCTCGCGCAATCCCGCGTTGAAAATACCTTCGCTGCGGATCGCCCCCAGATACGCGTTCCAGCCGCGCGCAAACGGCGCGCTGTGCAGGAGCAGCCGGTCCAGATTGAGCAGGGTACCGCCGCGGCGCAGCTGCACCGCGCGAATCAATTCGGCGTCAGCTCCGGAGCTCTGGGAATCAACAAAGGGTAGTCTGGCCATGGGCGTACGGGGCGCGTGGCCCGGGTTGCGTCACTCACTGGACAGCGCCGCCCCGGCCACAGGGCCGAGGCGAGCGCTTCCCGCATTTTGGACGCAAGCGCAGAATGCGCGTGAAACCCGCGGCAAGCAGCGGCTCAATCGCTGCTGATGATGGGGCAGTTCACGACGAAGCCACCCGGGCCGAAGCGTGCACCTTCGGGGCCGGTGACGGTAGCGTCTTGCACGAGGTTCAGCAACTCGTTGCGATCGGTCTGGCGCAGGTTGCGCCCGCCGTTCACGGCAGCGGCGCTCCACTGCGCGGGGAACACATCCCAGAGCGGGCTGTAGCGTCCTTGATTGGGCGTCCAGAACAAGAGGTTGAGCGGTGCCAGGCCGTCGAGCAAGGCCGAGTTCAAGCCCTGGCGCTGCGGATTGCCCGCGCCGGTCTGGCCATTGACGAATGCGACGAGCGTCGTGCGCGCCGAGTTCGTGCCGTCGCCGCCGGCGAACGGCGCCGCATTCAAAGCCTGCGCATAGGTGACGTTTTCGAGCGCAGCCACGTCGGGCGCGGACGCGTCGGTGGACACGTATTTCACCGCCTTGCCGTTGGCAAAGCCGTCGGTCAATTCGTATCGAACGCTGGCCATGCCATTGAAGCCTCTCACCTTGGCCGCCTTGCCGGTGTTGTTGTACACATGCGGCGCATTGCGAATCGTTCCGTCAGGCATTTCAATGAGCGGGCTGTAACCCCAATCGCCTCTTGCGCCGGGCTCTGCCTTGAGAGGCGGGAAACCGGTGATCGGGTCGGGCTTGACATCGCGCAGCAAACCAAAATTCACGCTTGCCGGAAAGTCGACCACGCCATTCACGATCTTGACTTTTTGCACCGCCGTCGTGCCACGCGCGTTGGCGAGCTTTTGCGAGCGATTGATACCCAGACGGTCGGCGTCATTGCCGTCGGACGAGTCGAGCAGCAGGTACCACACCGACTGGCCCTTGCTCGTGCCGCGGTAGAGCGGCAGCGTCACCGTGCCGTCGCCATTTTCGACGGCACTGCGAACGAATACCGTGCGGCCTTCGGCGTGCGCCGCCAGCGGCGCCGCAAGGGCGAGCAGCGACGCCAGCGCCGCGGTGGCCAGCATTGATGTTCTTTTGCAGATTCTCATGTGCGAACTCCATTGAAGTGGTGGGACGAATGCGTCCCCGCTCGAGGCCCGATGCCTCTTGGAGAGGTCGAATGAGCGGCACCAAACCTTTCTCACATTTCCATCACATCGCCACGTTCAACCCGGCACGCATGCATCGCCACGCGCGCTGCCCGCCGTGACCGGCCCTGCCGGTGAATCCGGATGGTCTTTCGACAGCGCCTGTGCTTGAATGTGCCGCTGCAAAGTCCCTTGTCCAAAATGTCTGACCGATCAGGAGCCCGCCGATGCCTACGCTGAACGTCAATGGCCAGGTCCGGGAGGTCACGGTGGAAGCCGATACGCCGTTGCTGTGGGTGTTGCGCGAGCAGCTGGCGCTCACCGGAACGAAATACGGTTGCGGCGTCGCCCAGTGCGGTGCGTGTTCCGTGCACATCAACGGCGACGTGCGGCGCTCGTGTTCGATTCCCGTAAGCGCCGTCGCGGCAAACGACCGCATCGTCACCATCGAAGGCCTGTCGGCGAACCGCTCGCATCCGGTGCAAAAGGCCTGGGGCGAACTCGATGTGCCGCAATGCGGCTATTGCCAGTCGGGTCAGATCATGGCGGCTGCCGCGTTGCTCGCGAAGACGCCGAACCCGAGCGATGCCGACATCGACGACGCGATGACGAACATCTGCCGCTGCGGAACGTATCAGCGCATTCGAGCTGCAGTGCATCTGGCTGCGGCTGGCGCGAAGACGAAGTCCTGACCGTGTCGACTGGAGATTCGCATGGACCCCACGGTTGAAATCTCGCGCCGCCAGTTCATCGTCGACTCGGCGCTACTGGGTGGAGGCCTTGCTGTTGGCCTGGCATCGCCCGACGCGTCTGGCGCCGAGGCGGGCAGCGAACTCAACGTCTGGGTCGTGGTCAAGCCAGATGACACCTGCGTCATCCGCATCGCGCGCTCCGAGATGGGCCAGGGCACGCTCACCGGTCTTGCGCAACTCGTCGCCGAAGAACTCGAGTGCGACTGGCGCAAAGTGACGACGGAGTCGATCACGCCCGGGCAAAACCACGCGGCCAAACGCGCCTGGGGTGAAATGGGCACGGGTGGCAGCCGCGGCATCCGCACGTCGCAAGACTATGTGCGCCGCGCAGGCGCCGCAGCGCGCCTGATGCTGGTGCAGGCGGCTGCCGATGAATGGAAAGTGCCGGTCGCCGAGTTGAGCGCGGCGAACGGTTTGGTGACGCACCGTGGATCCGGCAGA
>JBEBHW010000581.1:0-3105 GCA_040081145.1 Burkholderiaceae bacterium | reverse complement strand
AAAGCGGTGCAGGCTGGGCGGCATGCGCTTCATCCAGGAACACTGCCGAGCCGGGCAACTCATGGAGCTTGCGCAGCTTTCCTGTCTGGTTGGCGGCAAGTGTTTCAAAAAACTGAACGGCTGTGGTGACGATGATTGGCGCGCGCCATAGAGTGGTTAGCCCGCGCAGCGCCATGTCCTTGAAACTGGCTTGATGGTGGTGCTCTGCCACTACCGCTTCGGGGTCTTCCCCCGGCAGGCACAACGCCTCTCGATAGGTCTTGACTGACTGTCGGATGATGTTGGTGTAAGGAAGGACGACAAAGATGTGGCGCAAGCGCCGATCGGCGGCGGCCTTGAGCAGGTGGGCCATCACTGCTGTTGTTTTGCCTGAGCCAACCACAGCATCGCAGCTGCGCAGTCGTTCAGATGTATCGGCGCCAAGGCAAGTGAAGAACAACTCGTCGCGGAGTTGTTGCCGCAACTGAGCCGGTTCATTGTCAACGTCCGTGGGCTTGGGTAGCCCGTTGACATATTGCGTCAATGCTGTGAGGCGCTCCGTCCAGCGTCCTGCCGGTGCGTCAATTTCGGCGTGCTGTCGATAGTGGCGTGCGGTATCGGTATGGTCGGAATCAACCAGCGCGGAAAGAAGCAAGCGTCGGGCAAAGCCGGTGCAGCGGCTTTGCCCATCTTCGATATCGGGCCTGCGCCTTCCGAGCAATGATTCGTGCTGGTCTCGGTACTGCTGCAAGTGAATGCCGGTCGCATGTTGCGTCAAGGCGTGGTCAATGCGAAAGGGTGTCGCACTCAACCGCCGCGGTTGGCTTGAGGCTCGCGACCGTACAGAGCGCGACTTCGGGGGCTCGAACCTGTAGCAAACCAAGCCCTGATGATGCGAGCTGACAAGGCCGGCGGCTTCCATTGCTCCATACAGAGTCAAGAGCGCGACGCCGGCATCCTCATGCCGCACATGCATGGGTGAATAGCAATTGGTCCGCAGTGTTTCCTGAAACCCGTCGTCGAGCTTGCCGAAGTCGTGAAAGCTCGCACCGTCACCCAGAATCGCCAGCAGCTCACGCCTATCGGGCCGCTGCATGTGTGGCGATGGCGCGTAATGCCGCAGCATGCTCCGCGCCCGCTGCATCGCGCCAAGAGTCACGTGCCTGATGTGTTCCTCATACGGCTGCGCGGGGCAGCCGTACCGGGCACTGTGCGCCAGCGGTTCAGGCACCGTGACTGCCGAATACTTCGTCAAGAAATGCAGAGTCGGTCAGGTCACCGAAATGCTTGAACTTCCCAGCGAACTTTTGGCGCAGGTTTGTCAGCAATGTTCTGCCGTCGTACCCGTACTCTTCCCAGGACGAAGACGGTTCTTCGGGGCTCGCCTTCGTGGGTGTCAGGGCGTCGATGATGGCGAAGTCGGAACACGAGCCCAGCTGACTCTCGTGCTGAAAGTACCAAGCATGACGCACCTCCACCAGGGGGCGAATGCGAGACGTGTTGTGCGGATAGGCATAGGGGATCAACCGGCACAGCAGCTCAATGTCTCGCAGCGTGCAGCCGCTCTTTTCGGCAGCGGTCGGATTGACAAGGAACGGCATCGCATACACCCCATGTTCGACAACGCGAAAGCCCAATGGAGCCATTCCACGGTCGGCGTCTTTGCTGGCATCGACATTGGCCTTCACCGTGTTGGTGTCGCGCTGGATGCGAACCTTGGCAGCCGATACGGCAATCGCGAACTGCGCAACACCGGTGCGGATGAAGTTGTCCCCTTCCTCAAGGCTTGTGCTTCCGAACACGCGCACGTCCCAGTGCGCTCCCGATAGGCTCTTCTTCTTTTCGCCCTTTGCCGCCTTCTCTCGATCGCGCGTGTCTTGATCGACATGGATACCGAACTCGTCTTCCTGTAGTGAGAGCTTGGTCGCCAGTTGTTCCCAGACGGGTCCCTTCTTCTTCAGAACCAGTTCCCTGAGTTTGCGCTTGAATGACACGTCGCTGATCATTCCTCGCCCGTCATGTGCGCGCGTGCGTGGATCGCTC
The DNA here is from genome assembly GCA_040081145.1 of Burkholderiaceae bacterium. GTDB lineage: Bacteria > Pseudomonadota > Gammaproteobacteria > Burkholderiales > Burkholderiaceae_C > JAEMQF01. The sequence goes on along the minus strand of JBEBHW010000581.1, from coordinate 1,083 downwards.
TCGCGATCGGGGTCGCCGTTGGGATTGGAGTTGCGTACCTCGATCACCAGCAGGCCAGTGACGCGTGGGATGTTTGTAGTCATGCGAAACCTCTTCGTTTGAATTCAGGGAGCAATGGCGGGGGTTGGCGTATCGACGTCGTCGGCCTCTGGCTTTTCCTCTTTTCCCAACACCGGCGACAGGTAGCCGAGGAACAGATGAGCCTTCTGGACAGAAGTCAATTCCTTCTCCAGGGACTCGTCCGCGTGGAGCGTTTCGCACAGGGGCTGGGCCACGCGCAGCAGCTTGCGGGCCGAGTGGACGGCTATCTTGATCCCGTCAGGTTTCTTCGGGTCAACGGTGGTGCTTTTTGCCCACCCAATGTAGATCCGACTGCGCTCGCTCAATTCTTCCAGCGCGCGTGCGGGCGATTCGGAGGCTCGTCCAAGCAGACCATTGCCAATCAAGGAATTCGGAATGTCGCCGTCCCTCACCACTTCGCAGTAGCGCTTGTGCAGCTCATCCATGATCGCGAGCAGCTTGCCAACCAAGTAGGCTGACTCATTCATGTAGGTATTGGCTTTTGAGTTCATGGCGAAAAGCAAGCTCCCGATGAGGCTGAGGGTTTGAGCAAGGGCGTAGTCCGGACTGCGAGGGTCGCGGGCGGACTTCGCCGAGTTGACGAAGTCGCGCCACAAGGCGAGGGAGTGGCGGTTATCTTTGTGGAGCGTGTGTCCGGCATTGACGAGCAGCGCGTTGGACCTCGTCAACGTGATGTCCAGCAGTTGCTCGGCGACGCCGCGCCAGACGCCGGGCTTGCGCAAGAACAGATCGAGGACCATGCCAACCGACGGCGCTTCGACACGGGCGCTTTCAGCGCCTCCCCGTATCCATTGATGCGACAACAGGCGGGCGATCTGTTCCGGAAACAGTAGTGCTGGCGGCAACCATCTGAATCCCGTTGTTGCGTGATTGGACCGAAGTGGAATCCGCAAGCCGGCTGGAAGGTTGCTGCCGGAAGCAATCCAGTCTTGTACCGTGCTGACGAAGTGCTTGAGTGTTGGCGTACCGGAATACGACAGTTGAATCTGGCCTGTAGATACC
>JBEBHW010000030.1:0-13329 GCA_040081145.1 Burkholderiaceae bacterium | reverse complement strand
CGCAGCATGAACGCGCTCGCCGCGCCTGAAATCAGGAACAGCAAGTCCATGCGCCAAGGCGAGATCAGGCGCATCCACGGCTCGACCGCGCTGCTGGCATGCGAACTCTTGATGTGCCAGTCCCAACTGACGTAATACATCCCCACGTGGTACAGTACCAGCAGGGCGAAGGCGAAGATGCGCAGCCAGTCGAGGTAGTACTGGCGCTCGGATGAACTCGGTGCGGCGCTTGCCATGACATGGCTCCGTTCGGCTGCGGTCTGCCAAGCTTAGGCAACACCACGTCGACGCGCCAGTGCCTTGGGACGAAGCGCCCCACCGCAGGGGCGAAGCGGATGCGCTGCCTGGCAGCTATTTTCAGCGCGCGCCGTCCAGACGCGCCCACAGCGCGGCGCGATATTGCCGGCTGCAGGGCACGACGGCGCCGCCACGCAGCAGGATCGCGCTGTCGCCCTTGCTGCGCGCCTGCAGCTGCTGCACCTGGGCCAGCGCCACCGCGGCGCTGCGGTGCGTGCGCACGAAACCCGCGCCCAGGTCGGCAAGCAGCCCGGCCAGCGTGCGGCGCAGCAGCGGCGCACGCTCGGCAGCGTGCACCACGACGTAGTTGTCAGCCGCTTCGAGCCACTCGATGTCGGCGACGGCGACGACATGGGTGCGCCCCCGGTCCGAAATCAGCAACTGCGCCGGCGCGGGGCGCGCCGCGCTACGCAGCAACGTGCCGCGCTCGCGCAGGCGTTGCACCGCACGCGCGAGGCGATCGGGCGCGACCGGCTTGAGCAGGTAGTCGAGCGCCGCGGCGTCAAACGCTTGCACCGCGTAGTGGTCGAAGGCGGTGACGAACACCACGGCGGGCGCCGGCTCGGGCAAGGACGCGGCGACATCCAGGCCGCTGGCACCGGGCATTTGCACGTCGAGAAACAGCGCGTCCGGCGCGAGACTCGCGACTTGAACGAGCGCGCTTTCGCCGTCGTGCGCCTCGCCCACCACCTGCACGTCGTCAAACGCCGCGAGCAGGCGGCGCAAGCGCTCGCGCGCGGGCTTTTCATCGTCGACGATCAGCGCTCGCATGGCAGCTCGACGCGGGCCAGCACACCGCCGGCGTCGATCGCCCGCAGCGCCAGCGTCGCCCGCTCGCCGTAGCGGGTGAACAATCGCTGGCGCAGGTTTTCCAGGCCGACCCCAAACGCCGGGGCTTGGTTCAGCTGCCCGGCGTCGTCCTGCACTTCGAGGCGCAAGCGCTGCTGATTCAGCTCGGCCCGCACGACGATCTGGCTGCGCTGCGACCGCTTTTCCACGCCATGGCGGAACGCGTTTTCCAGCAGCGGCTGCAGCAGCAGCGTCGGCACGCGGCAGGTGCGAGCGGCGGGGTCGATCTCGAAGCGCAGCTCGACGCGTTCGGCAAAACGCTGGCGCATGATTGCCGCGTACGCCTCCAACAAGCGCAACTCCTCGTCCAGTGTCGTCTCGGGCTTGCGTGGCACGTCGGTGGCGGCGCGCAACAGTGCGGTGAGTTGCGTCAGCAACGCGTCGGCGAGATTCGGATCGGTATGGATCGTCGAGGCGATCGTGTTCAGTGCATTGAACAGGAAGTGCGGTTCGATTTGCTGCGTGAGTTGCAGCAACTGGGCGTGCTGCGCCAAGGCGCGTTCGCGCTCGAGCCGGATGCGCGCGCTGCTCAGCGCGGCGTGCGATCGGATGCCGAAGAAGAGTGCGACAAACAGCAGGTAGAAGACGGCGAACTTGAGGATCTCGTAGCGAAACACCGTGCCCCAGGCGGCGTGGTCGTAGGTCTGGCCGACCAGCGCGTACACGGCGTGGCGCAGCGCATACACCACGGCGACGAACGCGGGCGCAGCCAAGGGCAGCCATTGCAGGCTGTGCGCGAACCAGCGCCACGGTTGGGCCAACAGGTGGTCGCCGCGCGCGGCGCGGCGCCACTGCGCCCAGACGATGGCGCTCGCGACGAGGAAAGACGACCCTTCCCAGAGCAGCGGTTTCCACAGCTCAGTGCCGCCCTGGCGCCAGTAGTCCTGCACGCCCACGGTGAAGAGCAGCACCCAGAAGATGGCCCAGGCGACGCCGAACCCGGCGAGCGGCGTGGGAAGCGACGGCTCGTCGGCCGCCGTGACGCGGTTGTCCGCGATCCGAACGAGCGCAGCGTCAACCTGGTCGACCTGAGCCATGGCCAATCGCGAGAGGATGGAGGCGCGGCGCGGAGTCGAACCGCGCTCTACGGATTTGCAATCCGGTGCATAACCGCTTTGCTACCGCGCCCTGAATCCGAAGCCCCGTGGTGCACGCATTTACGCGCACCGCCGTGACGAAAAAGGGAAGCTCATGCTTCCCTTTCTACGAATCTGGAGCGGGAGAAGAGTCTCGAACTCTCGACCTCAACCTTGGCAAGGTTGCGCTCTACCAACTGAGCTACTCCCGCATCGCTTCTGTTGCGCCCGAAGGTTGGCAACAACGGGCGGATTATAGATACGAAAACAACGACTCAGCCAAGCTCCCACTCAATGCGGTCGTGAGTCGGTCACACCCGTCGCAGCTTCCGTCGCCTTGGCGACGACGGCCTCCTTCACCGCCTCCTTGGGGGGCTCGTCGTCGGGCAGCGGCTTCGGCTTGGACTCGAGGGCCAACTCGAGCACCTGATCGATCCACTTCACCGGCACGATCTCCAACCGGTTCTTCACGTTCTCCGGGATTTCCTGAAGGTCTTTGACGTTCTCTTCGGGGATCAGCACCGTCGTGATGCCGCCGCGGTGCGCGGCGAGCAGCTTCTCCTTCAAGCCGCCAATCGCCGTGACTTCCCCGCGCAGCGTGATCTCTCCCGTCATCGCCACGTTGGCGCGCACCGCCAAGCCGGTCAGCGCCGAGACAAAAGCCGTCGTCATGGCGATGCCCGCGCTCGGACCGTCTTTCGGTGTCGCGCCATCGGGAACGTGAATGTGCACGTCGTGCTTCTCGAACATGTCGTCCCTGATGCCCAGGCGCCGTGCGCGGCTGCGCACGACCGAGCGTGCGGCCTCGACCGACTCTTTCATCACGTCGCCGAGTTGGCCCGTGCGAATGATGTTGCCTTTGCCCGGCATCACCGCTGCTTCGATCGTGAGCAGATCACCGCCGACTTCAGTCCACGCCAAGCCCGAGACCTGACCGACCTGATTCTTCTTCTCGGCCTGGCCGAAATCAAAGCGTCGCACACCCAGGAAGTCGTTCAAGTTGTCTTCGACCACAACGACCTTGCCCGTCACCTGCTTGAGCTGAATCGACTTGACGACCTTGCGGCAGATTTTGGAGATCTCGCGTTCCAGCGAGCGCACGCCGGCCTCGCGCGTGTAGTAGCGAATGATGCCGCGGATCGCCGACTCGGTGATCTCCATCTCCTCGTCTTTGACGCCGTTGTTCTTCGCCTGCTTGGGCAACAGATAGCGCAAGCCGATGTTGGTTTTTTCGTCTTCGGTGTAGCCCGACAGTCGGATCACCTCCATGCGGTCGAGCAGTGCCGGCGGGATGTTCATCGAGTTGGAGGTCGCGATGAACATCGTGTCCGACAAGTCGAAATCGACCTCGACGTAGTGGTCGCTGAAGGTATGGTTCTGCTCGGGGTCGAGCACTTCGAGCAGCGCTGAGGACGGGTCGCCGCGGAAATCCATTCCCAGCTTGTCGATTTCGTCGAGCAGGAACAGCGGGTTGCGCGTTCCCACCTTGGTCAGGCTTTGCAATACCTTGCCCGGCATCGAGCCGATGTACGTGCGGCGGTGGCCGCGGATCTCGGCTTCGTCGCGCACACCACCCAAGGCCATGCGAACGAACTTGCGGCCGGTGGCGCGCGCCACGCTCTGGCCGAGCGATGTCTTACCTACACCCGGAGCGCCAACCAGGCACAGAATCGGCGACTTGACCTTGTCGACGCGCTGTTGCACCGCAAGGTATTCGAGGATGCGGTCTTTCACCTTCTCCAGACCGTAGTGGTCTTCGTTGAGCACGCGCTCGGCGAATTCCAGGTCGTGTTTGATCTTGGTTTTCTTCGCCCACGGCAAATTGATCAGCGTGTCGATGTAGTTGCGCACCACGGTCGCTTCGGCCGACATCGGCGACATCAGCTTGAGCTTCTTCAACTCACCATCGACCTTCTTGCGCGCCTCTTTGGGCATCTTCGCGGCAATGATCTTCTTCTCGAGCTCTTCCATGTCGGCGCCTTCTTCGCCGTCGCCGAGCTCCTTCTGAATCGCCTTGACCTGCTCGTTCAGGTAGTACTCGCGCTGGCTCTTCTCCATCTGGCGCTTGACGCGGCCACGGATGCGCTTTTCGACTTGCAGGATGTCAACTTCGTGCTCGAGTTGCTCGAGCAGCTTCTCCAGGCGCTTGTCGATTGCGAACAGGTCAAGTACAGCCTGCTTGCTCTCGAGCTTGAGCGGCAGGTGTGCGGCGATCGTGTCGGCAAGACGCCCGGCGTCGTCGATCCCCGAAATCGACGTGAGGATCTCCGGTGGAATCTTCTTGTTCAGCTTGACGTACTGGTCGAACTGCTGCGTCACCGCGCGGCGCAGCGCTTCGATTTCAGGTTTGAGCTGCTTTTCCGGTGGCACGGGTGTCAGCGAGGCGACGAAATACTCGCCGTTGTCGCTGATGCCATGCGTGTTCGCGCGCTGCACACCTTCGACCAGCACCTTGACGGTGCCGTCCGGGAGCTTGAGCATCTGCAAAATGCTCGACACGCAGCCGACTTCGAACATGTCGTCGGGCTTGGGCTCGTCTTTGCCGGCGGCTTTTTGGGCGACCAGCATGATCTGACGCCCCGCCTCCATTGCGACTTCGAGCGCCTTGATCGACTTGGGCCGGCCCACGAACAGGGGAATGACCATGTGCGGGAAAACGACCACGTCGCGCAAGGGCAGCAGCGGCAAGGTGATTTTTTCCGCGGGCAGAACTGGATGTCCGGACATCAGGAGACCTCTCTTTCTCGTACCCTACTTAGGGCCCGAGTTTTCAATTGCAAGACGCGACCTGCACGGAACCCCGCGCAGCCGCCAAGCCTCAGGCGCTTGCCTTCTGCTCGCGGTAGACCAACAAGGGCTTGGCCTCTTCTTCGATGGTGTGCTCGTCGAGCACCACTTTTACTACACCGTCCAGCGTCGGCAATTCGAACATCGTATCGATCAGTGACTGTTCCATGATGGAGCGCAAGCCCCGCGCGCCCGTCTTGCGCTCCATCGCCTTGCGCGCGATCGCGGAAAGCGCGGAGGGGCGAATTTCCAGGTCCACACCGTCCATCGCAAACAGCTTCTGGTACTGCTTGACGAGGGCGTTTTTCGGCTCGGTGAGAATTTGCACAAGCGCGTCTTCGGTGAGCTCACCCAGTGTCGCCACCACCGGCAGGCGCCCGACCAATTCCGGAATGAGCCCGAACTTGATCAGGTCTTCGGGCTGGCAATCGCGAAACACCTCGGAAACACGCTTCTCGCTCTTGCTGTGAACTGATGCCGCAAAGCCGATTCCCGACTTCTCGGAGCGGTTTTGAATCACTTTCTCCAGACCGTCGAACGCGCCGCCGCAAATGAACAGGATGTTCGTCGTGTCGATCTGCAGAAAGTCCTGGTTCGGGTGTTTGCGTCCGCCTTGCGGCGGAACCGACGCCATCGTGCCTTCGACGAGCTTGAGCAGCGCCTGCTGCACGCCTTCGCCCGAGACGTCGCGCGTGATCGAGGGGTTGTCGGCCTTGCGCGAAATCTTGTCGATCTCGTCGATGTAGACGATGCCGCGCTGCGCCTTTTCGACGTCGTAGCCGCAGTTTTGCAGCAGCTTCTGGATGATGTTCTCGACGTCTTCACCCACGTAACCGGCCTCGGTGAGCGTCGTCGCGTCGGCAATCACGAAGGGCACGTTGAGCAGCCGCGCCAGGGTTTGTGCGAGCAAGGTCTTGCCCGAGCCGGTGGGGCCGATGAGCAGGATATTGCTCTTGGACAGCTCGATTTCGTCTTTATTGCGGCTCATGTGCTTGAGCCGCTTGTAGTGGTTGTAGACCGCCACCGACAAGGTGCGCTTGGCGACCTCCTGGCCGATCACGTATTGATCGAGGCTGCCTTTGATTTCGCTCGGGATCGGCAAGTCTGACTTGGCGACTTTCGAGTCGGCGCCGTCAACCGGGATCTCGTCGCGAATGATGTCGTTGCAGAGCTCGATGCATTCATCGCAGATGAACACCGACGGCCCGGCGATGAGCTTTTTGACTTCGTGTTGGCTCTTACCGCAAAACGAGCAGTAAAGGACTTTCTCGCTGGGCGAGCCTCTCTTGTCTGCCATGAGGTGCTGGGCGCGGGGCGTTGGTGATGCTGGAGCCGATCATAGTGGATATGCGCAATCCACCTTGGCGCAGAAATGGGCTGCCGTTGTGACCCTTATGGGGGCTTGCGAAGCCAGGTCAGGCGCTGTGCGAAACAGCGCGAAAGGCCAGCTTCAGGGCCGCTTGTCGATGACCTGGTCGATCAGGCCATAGTCCTTGGCTTCGCTGGCGGACATGAAGTAGTCACGCTCCGAGTCCAGGCGAATCTTCTCCAGCGACTGGCCGGTCCGCTCGGCCAGGATGGTATTCAGGCTCTCACGCAGTTTGAGGATTTCACGCGCTTGGATTTCGATGTCCGTCGCCTGGCCCTGCGTGCCGCCGGACGGCTGGTGAATCATGATTCGCGAATTGGGCAGGGCCAGGCGCTTGCCTTTGGCACCCGCAGCCAGCAGAAACGCGCCCATGCTCGCCGCCATGCCCATGCACAGCGTTGACACCGCCGGCTTGATGAACTGCATCGTGTCGAACACCGACATGCCCGCGCTCACCGAGCCACCGGGCGAGTTGATGTAGAAGAAGATGTCCTTGTCCGGGTTTTCGCTTTCCAGGAACAGCATCTGCGCGACGACGAGGTTCGCCGATTGGTCGTTCACCGGACCGACAAGGAACACGATGCGCTCACGCAGCAGGCGGCTGAAGATGTCGTAGGCGCGCTCGCCGCGGCCGGAGGTCTCGATCACCATGGGCACCAGCCCCAGGTTTTGTGTTTCCAACGCGCTCATGAATGTCCTTGGGTAGGAGGGGACCTGCTGGTCGTGTGCGCCGATTATGTGGCGTCAAGCGGCCATCAACTCGTCGAACGGCACGGCCTTGTCCGTGACTTTCGCCTTGTCGAGCACGAATGCTGCGACGTTGTTCTCAACCACCACGGCTTCGATCTCCGCCATGCGCTGACGGTCGCTGAGGTACCAGCGCATCACTTCGGCGGGTTTTTCGTAGCTTTGCGACATCTCTTCGATGTGCGCCTGCAATTGGTCCGGCTTGGCCTGCAAGTTGTGCGTGCGCACGAGTTCTCCCACGACCAGACCCAAACGAACGCGGCGCTGCGCCTGGGGTTCGAATATTTCGACCGGAATCGGCGCGGTCTCGGCGTCTTTCACGCCGCGCTTCTTCAAATCGGCGCGAGCGCCCTCGACCATGCGCTCGACTTCGCCCTTGACCAATGCTGCAGGCACTTCCAGCTCGGCCGCGGCGACAAGGCAGTCCATCACGCTGGCCTTGTTGCGCGCCGCAACGCGAAACTTCACTTCACGCTCCAAATTGCGCTTCACGTCGGCGCGCAGCCCGTCGACGCTGCCGTCCTTGATGCCCAGGGCTTTGGCGAAGGCTTCGTTGATCTCGGGCAAGTGCTGCTGCTCGACCTTCTTCAGCGTCACGAGAAAATCGGCTTCCTTGCCCGCAACGTCCTTGCCCTGGTAATCGGCCGGAAACTGCAGCGCAAAAGTCTTTGAGTCTCCGGTCCTCATGCCGCGCACCGCAGCGTCGAACTGCTCGAGCATCTGGCCTTCGCCGATCGTGAACTGGAAGTCTTTCGAAGAACCGCCGTTGAACGCAACGCCCTCGATCTTGCCCTCGAAGTCGATCGTGACGCGGTCGCCCACGAGCGCCGGCTCGGCGGCTGCGCGCTGAGCGAAGGTACGCCGCTGCCTGCGCAAGATGTCGAGCGTCTTGTCGATCGCCGCGTCGGTGACTTCGGTCGTCACGCGCACGACGGCGGTTTGCGTCAGGTCACCCAGCTTGATGTCCGGGTAGACCTCGAAGGTCGCGTCGAACGTCACCTGCCCTTCCGGCGCGCCTTCCTTTTCCGTGATCCGCGGCGCGCCGGCGACGCGCAACTTGGCCTGGTTCACCGCGTCGGAGAACACCGCGCCGACCTTGTCGTTCATGACCTCGTAGTGAACCGAATAGCCGTAGCGCTGGGCGACCACGCTCATCGGCACCTTGCCGGGCCGAAACCCCGCCGCTTTGACGGTGCGCGCAAGTCGCTTCAGCCGTGAATTGACTTCGGTCTCGATATCCGCGGCGGGCAGCGTCAAGGTGATGCGACGCTCCAGCTTCTCGAGGGTTTCGATATGAACTGACATGATGCAATTGAACCTTTTTTCTATTGTGGTGCGCGGGGGGGGACTCGAACCCCCACACCATCGCTGGCGTCAGGACCTAAACCTGGTGCGTCTACCAATTTCGCCACCCGCGCGGTGTGCTGGCTTCAGGCACCGCGCGAGTTTGAAGCGCGCCTGCGCGGCCCCGTTGGGCGCATCGCCATCGGTCAGCGGCGCATTCTAGCGGGCCAGCTCAGCCTCGATCTCAGGCGGCTTGACGCGGTACCACGCGGCGTAGAGTGCCGGCAGGGCGAGCAAGGTCAGCGCTGTGGCGACGATCAGCCCTCCCATGATGGCCACCGCCATCGGCCCCCAGAACACGCTGCGCGACAGCGGAATCATCGCCAGCACCGCTGCAGCCGCCGTCAGGATGATCGGCCGCAGGCGCCGCACGGCGGCTTCGACAATCGCGTTCCACGTCGTCGCGCCGCGCTCGCGGTCTTGTTCGATCTGGTCAATCAGGATCACCGAGTTGCGCATGATCATTCCCATCAGCGCGATCACACCGAGCAGCGCGACGAATCCGAACGGCCGGTCGAGCAGCAACAAGGCCGCGGCGACGCCGGCGATTCCCATCGGCGCCGTCATGAACACCAACACGGAGCGGCTGAAGCTGTGCAGCTGCAGCATGAGCAGCGTGAACATGATGAACAGCATCAGCGGCGCACCCGCGGCGATCGAGCCCTGGCCCTTGCTGCTTTCTTCGACGGCCCCGGCGATGTCTATGCGGTAGCCCGGCAGCAAACGCGCGCGGATCGGATCCAACTGCGGGTTGATTTGCGCCGTGACGGTGGCACCCTGCAAGCCCTCGACGATGTCGCCCTGCACGGTGGCCGCGTAGTCGCGCCCCTCGCGCCACAACACGCCGGGCTCCCACGCGAGGCGCGCCTTGGCAATTTGAGCCAGCGGGATACTGCGCCCGGACGACGTGGGCACGTAGGCGTTGCCCAGGTCGCTGAGCGTGTCGCGTTCTTCGAGAGGTTGGCGCAGCACGATGTCGACAAGCTTGTCGCCGTCGCGGTACTGGCCGATGTTCGTTCCGGAGTTGATGGTTCGCGCCGCCTGCGCGATTCCCGAGCTCGAGACGCCGAGCGCACGCGCCTTGTCTTGGTCGATGTCCAGGCGCAACACCTTGACCGCTTCGTTCCAGTTGTCGTTCACGCCGCGCATGTTCGGATTGGCGCGCAGCACGGCTTTCACTTCGTCAGCATACGCACGAACCTGGGCGACCTCTTGACCGACGACGCGAAACTGGACCGGGTAGGGCACTGGCGGCCCGTTGGGCAAGAGTTTGGCGCGGCCGCGCACCTCGGGGAACTCGGTGGCCAGGATTTCCGGGAGGCGCAGGCGCAATTCTTCGCGCGCCGCGACGTTGCCGGTCTGCACGATCATCTGACTGACATTGCTCTGCGGGAAGATCTGGTCCAAGACCAGGACAAAGCGCTCCGCCCCGCTGCCCACCCACGTGGTCACGTGCTCGACGCCCTTGAACTTCATGATTCGCGCCTCGACGCGCTTGGCAAGCTCCTCGTTCGCTGCGAACGAGGTTCCCTCGGGTGACCAAAGATCGACGAGGACCTCGAGTCGACTCGAATCCGGGAAGAACTGGTTTTGCACCTTGCCCATGCCCAACACGCCCAGGCCCAGGGTGGTGACCGTCAGAACAATCGTGATCCAGCGATGGGCCACGCACCAGTTCACGAGCCTGCGAAATCCCGAATAGAACGGCGTGTCGAACAATTCGTGCGGCTGCGCGTCACCGTCGGAATGCACCTTGGCCTTGAGCAGCAGCGTGCCGACATACGGCACGAAGTACACCGAGACGATCCACGAAATCAGCAGCGCAGCGGCCGTCACGGCGAAGATCGCGAAGGTGTACTCGCCCACGGTCGACTGCGCCATGCCGATGGGCAGGAAGCCCACCGCCGTGATCAGCGTGCCGGTCAACATCGGCATCGCCGTCGCCTCGTAAGCGAAGGTCGCGGCGCGCACCTTGTCATAGCCTTCTTCGAGTTTGCGCACCATCATCTCCACCGCGATGATGGCGTCGTCGACGAGCAGGCCCAGCGCAATGATCAGCGAGCCGAGCGAAATCTTGTGCAGACCGACGCCCCAGTAGTACATGACGACGAAGGTGATCGCCAGCACCAGGGGAATCGTGATTCCCACCACCAACCCCGGCCGCCAGTCCAGGCGCAAGGGCTTGAAGTGCAGACCCAGGCTGATGAAGCTCACCGCGAGCACGACGCACACCGCCTCGATCAGAACGCGCACGAACTCGTTCACCGAGCGTGACACGACCTGCGCCTGGTTCTGGAACTGGTGCAGCTCGATTCCCACGGGCAGTTCCGCGCGCACCGCGGCAGTGGCCTGATCCAGAGCCTGACCCATTTGAATGATGTCGCCCCCCTTGGCCATCGATATGCCGAGTGCAATCACTTCCTTGCCCTGGTGGCGCACCTTGACCTGGGGCGGGTCGACGTAGGCGCGCGTCACCTGGGCGATGTCGCCGAGCTTGATGCTGTTGCCCCCGGCGCGGATCGCGAAGGCTTTCAGCTCGTCCACGGAATTGAATTGGCCGGCCACGCGAACCTGCACAAAATCGGTCGGAGAGTTGATCGTTCCGGCCGACTCCACCGCATTTTGTTGGCCGAGCTGCGCCAGCACCTGGGTCAAATCCAAACCGAGTTGTGCGAGGCGCTTCTGCGAGAACTCGACAAAGATTTTTTCGTCCTGCGCGCCGAAGACGGCGACCTTGTTGACGTGGCGCACCTTCAGCAGGCGTTGGCGCGCCCGGTCGGCGTGGTCCTTCAGTTCCTGATAGGTGAAGCCGTCGGACGACAAGGCAAACATCGAGCCATACACGTCGCCGAATTCGTCGTTGAAAAACGGCCCGATCACGCCTGCCGGCAGCGTGGCGCGCATGTCGCCGATTTTTTTGCGAACCGTGTACCAGGTCTGCGCCATCTCCTTGGGCGGCGACGAATCTTGCACCTGGAAAATGATGAGCGCTTCGCCGGGCTTGGAATAGCTGCGGATCTTGTCGGCGTAGTGCACTTCCTGCAGAGTGCGCTCGAGTTTGTCGGTCACCTGCTCGGCGACTTGCTGCGCCGTCGCGCCCGGCCAGAACACACGCAGCGCCATCGCCCGAAACGTGAACGGCGGGTCTTCGTCTTGCCCGAGCTGGAAGTAGGCTGCGGCACCGAGCACGAGCAAAACGACCAGCAGATAGCGCGTCAACGCCGGATGGTCCAGCGCCCATTTGGAGATGTTCATTCGCGGCGCTTGCGCGCCCGGATCGCGCACCACCACGGAATCGACGCTCGCCCTCAATTGGTTCCCCTCTGGGCGGGAGCCGCGCTGCCCGTCGCAGCTGCGACGGCGCCGGGCTGCGCAAAAAGCTTCACTTTCTGCCCGGGCTCGAGCACATGCACTCCCGCGGTCACGACGATTTGTTGCGGGCTCACGCCGGCGCCGATGACGACTTCGTTGCCGTGCGTTCCGAGCACCTGGACGGCGCGCAGCGCCACCGTCATCGATGTTTCATCGACGACCCAGACGGAGGTCTTGCCTAGGTCTTCGCGCAACGCCGAAAGCGGGAGTTTCGTGATCCCGGCGACCCGTGGCAGTTCGACGACGACCGTCGCCGTTTGCCCGAGTCGCACACCTTTGATGTTGCCAATGTCGGCCTTGACCAGAAAAGTGCGCGTCACCGGGTCGGCAGCGGCGCCGATCTCGCGCAGCGTTGCCGCGTGGGCGGGCGCGGTTTCGCCCCACAGGCGAACTTTGAACGCGCCCGGCGTCGCGCCGAGCGCCTTGATCGCGGCGACCTGATCTTCGGGAACTGAAAACACCACATCGCGCGGGCCGTTGTGTGCGAGCCTGAGCACGGTCGTCCCCGCGGCAACGACCATGCCGGGCTCGGCGTCGATTCCAGTGATCACGCCGCTCGCGTCGGCGACGAGAGTTGCGTATCCGGTCTGGTTGCCTTGCGCGCTGGCCTGCGCCTTGGCCTGGTCGAACTGCGCCTGCGCCGACTTGACGACTGACTCGCGGCGCTCGAGCTCGGCGGCGCTGATGAAGCCCTTGTCGAGCAAGTCCTTGAAACGCCGATAGTCGGCCTGCGCCTGCTCAAGGTTCACCCGGGCCGCAACAAAACCGGCTGCGGCAGCTTCGTGGCCCAGTTGCAGGTCCTTCGGGTCCAACTGCGCGAGCGCCTGGCCTGCCGCCACCGCGCTGCCCACATCCACGTCGCGCCGCGTGATCTTGCCGCCCACGCGAAACCCGATTCGCGACTCGGTTTTGGCGCGCACCTCGCCAGCGAACTCCTGGGTCGCTTGCGCAGATTGGGCCTGGACCCGGACGGTCTTGACAGCGCGCACCGGATCGGCTCTCGGCACGGGTTTCGAACATGCTGCAAGAAGGGCAAGCAAGGCGATGACAGGCAGGATTCGGTGATTCATGATGCGGCTTCTTTCCAAACACACGGCGAGCGAGGCCAGGCTCGCGGACTGCCGGAAACAATCGGTCGAATGATTTAACTGACTGACCAGTCAGTAATATAGAAGCGGGAATCCGCAATGTCAATCGAGTTCCAGCGTCGCCCTGCGGGTTGCCCACGGGCGCGCGCCAAGGGCAGTTCCGCGTAGACAATCGCCGCGTGGCAGTGAATCACTACGAAAATTTTCCCGTCGCATCGTGGCTTTGCCCGGCGCGGCTGCGCCCGGCGGTGGTGGCGATCTACCGGTTCGCGAGAACCGCCGACGACATCGCCGACGAGGGCGACGCCGATCCGCAGACGCGGCTCGCCGACCTGACGGCATTGCGCGCCGATCTGGCCGCCGCCGCGAGCGGCGCGGCCGACTCGTCGCGCTGGCCCGA
>JBEBHW010000029.1:0-13336 GCA_040081145.1 Burkholderiaceae bacterium | reverse complement strand
GCTGTGCAGGTAGAACACGTCGCCCGGATAGGCTTCGCGGCCCGGCGGGCGGCGCAGCAGCAGCGAGACTTGGCGGTACGCGACGGCTTGCTTGGACAGGTCGTCGTAAATGATCAGCGCGTCTTGGCCGCGGTCGCGGAAGTACTCGCCCATCGTGCAACCCGAATACGCCGACACGTACTGCATCGCCGCCGATTCGGACGCCGACGCGCCGACGACGATCGTGTATTCCATCGCGCCGTTCGCTTCGAGCGCGCGCACCACGTTCTTGATCGACGACGCCTTCTGGCCAATGGCGACGTAGACGCAGGTCATGTTCTGACCCTTCTGGTTGATGATGGTGTCGATCGCCACCGCCGTCTTGCCGGTCTGGCGGTCGCCGATGATCAGTTCGCGCTGGCCGCGGCCGATCGGCACCATCGAGTCGATCGACTTCAATCCCGTCTGCACCGGCTGGCTCACCGACTGGCGCGCGATCACGCCCGGCGCCACTTTTTCGATCACGTCGCTCATCTTCGCGTTGATCGGGCCCTTGCCGTCGATCGGCTGGCCGAGCGCGTTGACGACGCGGCCGATCAGCTCCGGGCCCACTGGCACTTCCAGAATGCGGCCGGTGCACTTGACGGTGTCGCCCTCCGAGATGTGCTCGTACTCGCCCAGGATCACGGCGCCGACCGAGTCACGCTCGAGGTTCAGCGCCAGGCCGTAGGTGGGCTGGCCGCTCGCCGTGGCGGGGAACTCGAGCATTTCGCCGGCCATCGCGTCGGACAGGCCGTGCACGCGCACGATGCCGTCCGTGACCGAGACGACCGTGCCCTGGTTCTTGATGTCCGCTGAGACGCTGAGGCCTTCGATGCGGCTCTTGATGAGTTCAGAAATTTCGGCGGGATTGAGTTGCATGTCGGATCTCCGGTCTGCGAGGCGGGCGCCTGGCGACAGCTTTGCAGGGTGGACTGAGGTTAAATTCGAATCGTCAGGGGCCTGGGCGGGCTTCACGCCGTCAGGGCCATCTTCATTTGTTCGAGGCGCGCCTTCACCGACGTGTCGAGCACTTCGTCGCCGACGACAACGCGAATCCCGCCGATCAGTTCGGGCGCCAACACGACCGTCGGATTGAGCTTGCGGGCAAAGCGCTTCTCCAACGTCGCCACCACGTCGGCGAGTTGTGCCGGCGCGATCGGGAACGCGCTGTGAATCACCGCGTCGGCAATTCCCGAACGCGCGTTGACGAGCGCATGGAACTGCGCGGCAATCGCCGGCAGCGCCGCGAGGCGGCCGTTGTCGATGACGGTGCGCAGCAGGTTCTTCGCGGCGGCCGAAATCGGCGTCTTGATCACCGACGTCATCACGTCGAACACCTGATCTGCGCTGACCTTCGGGTTGTCGGCGAACTGGCGGAGCTGCACGTTCCCGGCCACATCGGCCAACGTCTGAACCTGGCCCGTCAGCGCGGTTGCGTCGCCAGTGCCGGCGGCCTTGAACAGCGCCTCGGCATAGGGCCGCGCGATGGTGGCGAGTTCAGCCATGGTTCAAAGTTCCGTCTTCAAGCGCGTCAGCAATTCGGCGTGAACGCCAGCGTTGACTTCGCGCTTGAGAATTTGCTCGGCGCCCCGCACCGCCAATGCAGCAACCTGCTCGCGCAGGCTTTCGCGCGCCTTGACCGACTCTTGCCCGGCCTCGGCCTTCGCCGCGGCGATGATCTTCGCGCCCTCTTCGCTGGCGCGGGTTTTGGCTTCTTCGATCATCGCTTGGGCGAGCCGCTCGGCGTCGGCCAGGCGCTGTGTCGCGTGGGTGCGCGCCGCCGAGAGCTGTTCTTCGACGCGACGGTTCGCGTTGGCGAGTTCGGCTTTCGCTTTGTCGGCAGCGGACAGGCCGTCAGCGATCTTCTTGGCGCGCTCGTCCAGCGCGGCCGTGATCGGCGGCCAGACGAACTTCATCGTGAACCAGACCAGGATCAGGAACACGATCATCTGAAAGATGAATGTCGCGGTAATGCTCATATTGCCTTCGGCAGTGGACGTAAAGCCGCCGCGCGCGGCGGCAAAGGCGACCGTCGGATTACTTGGGCAGGTTCGCCAACTGGGCGAGGAACGGATTGGCCGTCGTGAACCACAGCGCGATGCCCGTACCGATGATGAACGAGGCGTCGATCAGGCCGACGAGCAGGAACATCTTGGTCTGCAACTCGCCCATCAACTCGGGCTGACGCGCCGCCGATTCGAGGTACTTGCTGCCCATCACGCCGATGCCGATGCACGCACCCATTGCGCCCAGACCGATGATGAGACCTGCCGCGAGGGCGACGAGACCGATGAGTTCCATGTTGACTCCAGTGTGTAGTTGATTGAAAAAGGAAAGGGAAGTGGATTGCCGCGGCCGCAAGATTGAATCCGCAGCGCGGACTAGTGAGTTTCGTGAGCCTGACCGACGTAGACGAGCGTGAGCATCATGAACACGAAGGCCTGCAGCGTGATGATCAGAATGTGGAAGATGGCCCACACGGTGCCGGCCAGAATGTGCAGAGCCCCCAGGGCGAAGCCACCGAGCGACAGCGTGAACGCGCCGCCAAGCAGCGCAATCAGCAGGAAAATGAGCTCGCCCGCGTACATGTTGCCAAAGAGTCGCATGCCGTGCGACACGGTCTTGGCGACGAACTCGACGACTTGCATCGCGAAGTTGAAGGGGTAGAGCAGCCAGTGGTCGCCAAATGGCGCAGCGATCAACTCGTGCGCCCAGCCGCCCAGGCCCTTGATCTTGATGTTGTAGATCAGGCACAGGATCAGCACGCCCACCGACAAGCCCATCGTGATCGACAGGTCTGCCGTGGGAACGACCCGCAGGTAGGCATGCGACGCGTCGTGCCCGGCCGCGCCGTAGATCCATTGCCACAGCAGAGGCAGCAGATCGACGGGCAATAGGTCCATCGCGTTCAGCAAAAAGATCCAGACGAACACGGTCAGCGCCAGCGGCGCGACGAGCCTGCGGCTGTTCGCGTTGTGCACGATGCCCTTGGCCTGGCTTTCGACCATTTCGAAGAGGATCTCGACGGCTGCCTGGAAACGCCCCGGCACACCCGCGGTTGCGCTGCTCGCCGCCTTCCAGAGCAGCCAGCAGCCGACGACGCCGAGCAGGATGGAGAAAGCGACGGAATCGAAATTCAGCACCGAAAAATCGACCAAGCCCTTGGGCTTGCCGGTCTGAAAGTGGGTCAAGTGGTGAACGATGTAGTCACCGGCGGTGAGTGCTTGGCCTTCGGCTGCCATGTTGTCGCGTTCCGTCTTCCGTTCACCGCCCGCGCCACAGCAGCGCGAGCCAATACACCTGAATACACAGCACCAGAGCCACCAGCAACGCCGGCCAACTCAGGGGCTGAACAACCCTCGGCGCCAGCACCAGCATGAGCACCGAGACTCCAATTTTCATCAGGCTCCAGAACATCACGCCCACCGCACTGGCAGCGGGTGAAATGCCAGAGAACCGGTGAGTCATGCCGCGCGCCATCAAGGCGCCAGGCACAACCGCCGTGGCTGCGCCATACAGCGCCGACCACAACCCCTGCGCAGTGCCGCTGACCCACCCTGCCATCAGCGCCACCACAGCACCCACCGCGACCTGCGTGATCACCACGCGCCAAGGGGATACCGCTGGTTCTTTGGCCCGCAACGCCTGCGCCTCTTCGCGCGTCATGGCCTTCGCGGGTCTATCGTCTTCCTCGTCTGCAAATCCCGTCTGTGCCCTGCGAACGGCGTTGCGGTCGGTCATGACACAGGACACTGACTGTTTCAATACAGCCAAAAATTATACGTGGAAACCCGCGCGGTCCTGTCGCGCGGTTCAGACCATCGTGATTTCGAGTTGCATCCACGCTTGCACGGTTTGCCCGGGAGCGACGCTCTGCAAGCCTTGCACCACGGGGTCGGCCATGTGGATGGCGTTGCTGACGTGACTCACGGGTTCAACGCAGAAGTAGTCTTTGTCGCGCGGCGTGTAAACCACGAGCCGCTGCATCGACGAAGTCAGCTGAAGCGCCATCTTCTCGTCGCGAATGCGTGCCGGGCCCGCCCAGCCTTCGAAGCAATTGTCGAAGTCCAGGTGGGCGATGTCGCTGTCGATTCCCGGCTGCGCGTGCTTGCGAACCGGGAGTTGCGCGGCGTCGCTGTCCCAGCGGTCCGACAGCTCGACGTGCAAGCGACTGCGCGCGCGCCTGGGAAAGTACGGATGCCAACCCAGGCCCACAGGCTGGGGGATGTCGGCCAGATTCGTGAACTGCAGTTGCACGCGCAGTGTGCTGGGCGCGAGCGTGAAATGCTGGCCGACCTCGAATGCAAAAGGCCAATGCGCGTCGGGGTCGTGCCGATAGCTCAGGCCCACATCCACGGCGCTCGAGGCGACGACGCTCCAGGCGCGCAACCAGGCGACGCCGTGCACCGAGTGCGGATTCGTGTCGAAATTCGGCGCGGTCGTGTAGTCGTTGCCTTTCCAGCGAAAGCGCCTGTACGCCAGGCGATTCGAGTACGGCACGAGCGGGTAGCACCCCGAGCGCCGTGCCGCGTCCAGTTGCGCCGGGTCGCTGCTGCGCAACACCGCATCGTCGCGGTGCCACAGGCCAGCGATGCACCCTCCCAAATCGGGCCGCAAGGCCAGGCGCAGCGCGCCCGCGTGCAGTTCGAACACCGCTTCACTGTGCGCAGTCATCGGATCCTTTCAATGGGTATGCCGTTGGGGCGTTGCCGTTCGCGTGCCAAGGGGCCAGCGCATGCACGCGCGCGTCGCCCGTGGTGCGCAGTGCCGCCATCACGCTGTGGGCGCCGCTCATCATCAGGCCCAGGTCGGAAGCCACGGCGATGAAATCGAACCCCGCCGCGCGGTATTGCGCGGCGCATGGCGCCGACGGCGCCGCAACGCCGATCGGCTTGCCCAGGGCTTTGCAGCGCTGCACGGCGCGGGTCAGCTGTTCCACGACCGCCGGGTGATCCGCACGCCCCGCGTGGCCAAGGCTGGCCGCCAAGTCGGACACACCGAGAAAGAAGGCATCGACGCCGTCCACCTGGGCCAAGGCGTCGAGCTGTTCGATCGCCTGAAGCGACGCGATCTCAACAATGACGGCGAGGGGGTTGCGCGCAGCGCCGTTCGGTGCCGTGCCATAGCGCGACGCGCGCGTCATGGCGGCGTCGCCCTGCAGGCTGGCGCAGCCCAGACGCGTCGCCGCGACAGCGCGGCGCGCCGCGTCCGCACTGGCCACGTGTGCAAGCAGCACGGTGGCGCCGCCGGCGTCGAGCACACGCTTGACGAGCACCGCGTCGTGGCTCGGTACGCGCACGACGGGCAGCGTCTGCGTCGCCGCCAACGCCTGCAACAAGCGCAGAACGTCCTTCACTTCCCCGCGCTCCATGTCGATGACCGCCCAATCGAACCCGGCGCAGCCCACCGCCTCGGCAATCACGTGGCTCGCCGAAACGAGCCACGTGCCGATCGGCGGTCGGCCGCCGCTGGCGTGCAGCATCTGAGCGAAGAAACTGTTCATCGGTGCCGCCATGGGAGTCGTCGCGAAGCGGACGCCCGAGAGTCAAAGACACTCGGGCCGGGCAACGCGTGCTAGGTCAAATCCGCCTTCAAGTAGTGTGCACCGGCGATCGGATTGAAGTAGTAGGGCGCGATCTCGTCGAAGCCGAGCGATCCGTACAACCCACGTGCCGATTCCATGTCATCCAGTGTGTCGAGCAACATCGCCGAGTATCCGCTTCCACGCGCTTCGTCCATCAAGCGTTGCACCAGGTGCCGCCCCAAGCCGAAGCGCCGAAACGCCGGACGCACGAAGAGGCGTTTCATTTCGCAGGCGTTGGCGTAGTCGACGTTGGAAATTCGGCGGAACCCCCCGCAGCCCGCCGCCGCGCCGTCGACAAAGGCGAGCAGCAGGTGGCCGCTGGGAGGCGCATATTCGCCTGGCAACCCGGCGAGCTCGGCGTCAAAATTCTGAAAACACAAGTCGACGCTCAGGCTCGCCGCGTATTCGCGAAACAACTCGCGTGCTGCGTCGATCAGCTCCGGCGTATCCGGACTTTTGAGTTCGATGTCTGGGGGAGGCATCCGGGCGGTGCAGTGCGAAGACAGCCCACGCAGTCTAGCCGCCCAGGCTCACCAGCCAGCCCACCAAGGCGGCGCAAAGGGCGGCCAAGGTCAGGGCAAACCCGCGATGACCTGCTGCGTCGGCGGAACCCGGAACCTTGCCGGCGAGCATCTTGTCGCCGTTGAGCATGGGCCCCACCAGGTCGCGGCCGCGCTGAAACCGATAGAAAGCGATCGCACCCAGGTGCAGCAGCACCAGACCGATGATCAACCACTGCCCGAAGTTCTTGTGCCAGCCCGAGGCCAAGGCGCTCGTTGCCCCGGACACAAACTTGACGAGCGGCCCTGAATTGGAAATCTCGTCGTCGGCAATCAAACCCGTACCGACTTGCAGCAGCAAGATGGCAAGCAAGGCAAACACCGAGCCCGCCCCCAGCGGGCTGTGGCCGACGTCAAGGTGTTCTTCGGGCCGCGCATGGCCGCGCACATAGCGCAGCAGCGTCGCCGGCGAGTAGATGAAACTCGCAAAGCGCGACCAGCGCCCGCCCACCACGCCCCAGACGAGGCGAAACGCGAGCAGCGTCATGATCAGGTAGCCGCAGCGAAAGTGCCACGCCATGGCGCTGCCGCCGATCTTCGCGGTAACCACCGAACCGACCACGCCCGCCGCGAGCAGCCAATGAAACACGCGTGTCGGGAGGTCCCAGACCCGAACCTTGAGCATCGCCTCAGTCATGCCGTACCCCTGCTGGTCATGTGTGCAAAGATTACCGCACACGCCCCCTTCCCGGCGTCGGTCTGTGGTTTTCCCGTGGCCGGCGCGACCCGCGGAATAAATGTCGGGCCAGTTGCGTACACTGCGCGGCGCCTTGACGGGCTGCGTGCCCGTGCGGGAACAATTCGACCTTGACCAACCCTAGGAGAAGACCATGAAAAGTATGCTGCGTTCCTCGTTGACGCTGACTGCCGCTGTGCTGACGCTGGCCACAGCCCTGCCCGCGGCGGCCCAATTTGCCAAGCCTGAAGACGCGATCAAGTACCGCAAGGCGGCGTTCACCGTGATGGCCGCGCACTTCGGCCGGGTCGGTGCCATGGCAAACGGCCGCATCCCGTTCGATGCCAAGGCGGCGATCGACAACGCCGAGATCGCCACGGCGATGTCCAAGTTGCCTTTTGCCGGCTTCGTTCCCGGTTCCGACACTGGCGATACACGCGCCAAGCCCGCGATCTGGACCGACACGGAGAAGGTGAAGGGCCTTGCCGCGAAGATGCAAGAAGAAATGGTCAAGTTCAACGCTGCCGCCAAAACCGGCAACATCGACACGATCAAGGCGGCTGTCGGCGAAACCGGCAAGGCGTGCAAAGCCTGCCACGACGACTATCGCAAGGAGTAGCACTTCCTCGAGCGCGGGGGGCATTCGCCCACCCGCGCGGCGCCTCATGCGCCCGGCGCCCGCAGCTTCAAGCGAAGCGTCGCGGGCGTTTTTCATTGGGCCGGGAGAAGCGCTCCAGACCGGGCCATCCGCTAACATCGCGCCCTGGTCGGAAACGCCGGCTGGTCTCTCGCGTCGTGCGGCCCACGCTTCCCCCGGTAAACCGGGGAATCGCTGACACGGCCGAGCGAATCCACTCTTCAATCGTTTCCCGGCCGAGCCCCGAATGACCTGTTTGCGCGTTTTCTTGCCCATACTGCTCGGCGTGCTGTGCCTCGCCGGCGGCGCTGCCGCGCAAACCGCCGACGAGTCGCGCTCCGGCGGCACCTTCACCGCGCCGGGTTACACGCCGGCGCCGAGTACTCGCCCGCGCGAAGGCCAAGGCGGACAATCGCGCCCTCAGGGAACGGGAGTGGGCGCTGCGTCTCGCCAGCAGCAGCCTGGCGGATCGCCAGGTTTCGGCGGAGCAGCGCCCTTGGGGCCCCTCAATCCCCAGGAGCAGATGCGCCGGCGCGATGTCAGCCCTGCCAAACCCAGCGAGTTCCAGAAATTCGTCGAGGCCGCGACGGGGCGGCTGCTGCCCACCTTCGGTGCCAGCTTCTTCACCGACCCCAACGAAGACTTCGCGTCGCTCGACAACGTCCCGGTCTCGGCGGATTACAGCATCGGCACCGGCGACGAAGTGATTCTGCGCGCATGGGGTTCGATCGACGTCGATTACCGGAGTGTGGTGGATCGCAACGGCATGCTCAACTTGCCCAAGGTCGGAAGCTTCAGCGTCGCCGGCGTCAAGGCATCGGAACTCGAAAAGCACTTGCGCACGCAGATCGCGCGGCTGTATACCAACTTCAATCTGAGCGTCGCGCTCGGTCAATTGCGCGGCGTGAAGGTCTACGTGGTCGGTGCCGCGCAGCGGCCCGGCGTCTACAACTTGCCGGGGCAGGCGACCTTGCTGTCCGCGATCGCCTTCACCGGCGGGCCGGCGCCCTACGGATCGATGCGCAAAGTGGTGCTGCGCCGCGACGGCAAGGACGTCACCGAAATCGATCTCTACGACTTTCTTGTGCTCGGCGACAAGTCCAAAGACCTCCAGCTCGCCGCAGGTGACGTCGTGCTGTTTCAGCCGAGTGGCCCACGCGTCGCCTTGACTGGTGCGCTCGACCTGGCTGCGATTTACGAACTCAAGAGCGGCACCGAGACGGTTCGCGACCTGCTCCGGTACGCCGGTGGTGCGCCCGTGCTCGCCGACCGGAATCGCGCCCAGCTCGAACGTGTCGACGGCGCGCAGTCCCAGGCGGTACGCTTCGTCGAAGAATTCAGGCTCGACGACGTGGGCCTGCTCAAGCCCCTGCGCGACGGCGACCTGCTCACGCTGTTGCCGATTTCCCCGCGCTTTGCGAATGCCGTCACCCTGAAGGGCCCGGTGGCGCAACCGTTGCGTTACGCGCACCGCCCCGGCATGCGAATCCGCGACCTGATTCCGGACCGCGAGGCGCTGATCTCGCCCGATTTTTACCGGCGCAAGAATTTGCTCGTGCAGGTGCTCGACACAAATGACGAAGAGCGTGCTGAGTTCAAGCTCGAGGTAGAACCCAGACAAGGAGCGGAACCCAGGCAGAGCCCAGCGCCGGCATCGGAGCGCAACGAACGCGCTCTGCGCCCCCCCAACAAGCCGAACGGCGCCGGAAGCCGGGACGACGAACGCGGCGCGACAAACCGCGCCGCTGCGGTCCGTGCAAAAAAGACCCCGGCCGCG
Source organism: Burkholderiaceae bacterium (assembly GCA_040081145.1). Lineage (GTDB taxonomy): Bacteria > Pseudomonadota > Gammaproteobacteria > Burkholderiales > Burkholderiaceae_C > JAEMQF01. The sequence goes on along the minus strand of JBEBHW010000029.1, from coordinate 4,081 downwards.
CTGTTTGACGAACTGAACTGGGACTATGCCGTGATCGAGCGGCTCATTGAAAGAGACTTGAGCACGCAGGTGATCCCGTTCAACCTGGGCAAGGCCGTGCTCGAAGGCGACGCGGCGCACAACCTGGAACTGCTCGCGGGTGACGTCGTCACGGTCTACAGTCAGAAAGACGTGCGCGTGCCGGTGGCGCGCCAGACGCGCCTGGTCACCGTCGAAGGCGAAGTCGCGGCCCCTGGCGTCTACCAGTTGCGCCCCGGCGAAACGATGAAGGGTCTGATCGACCGCGTCGGCGGCTTCACGCCGCAAGCCTATGTTTACGGCCTGGAATTCAGCCGCGAAGAGACGCGTCAGCGCCAACGCGAGAACTTGGCCTCGGCGATCACGCGCCTGGAATCCCTCTCGGCAACCCAAAGCGCGCGCGACGCGGCGAACCGCCGCGACGAAGTGTCGGCGGCGAACACCGCAGCGGTGAGCAACGCGGCGACGCAGGCGCAACTCGCGCGCCTGTCGCGTATCGAGCCGAATGGCCGCATCGCGCTCGAACTGACGCCAGACGCGAAGAATCTCGACGCGCTGCCCGAAGTGCCGCTCGATCACGGCGACAAGATCAGCGTGCCCACGCGGCCCGCCTTTGTCACGGTGGCCGGCGCGGTGGTCAACAGCAACGCGTTCCTGTGGAAGGGCGGCCGCACCGCGGGCGACTATCTGAAGCTGGCCGGTGTCGACGAATCCGCCGACCCGTCGAACATGTTCATCTTGCGCGCCGACGGCACCGTCAACCACGCCGGCGAAAAACGCAGCTTCTGGGGCGGCAATGCGCTCGAGAGCGAACGCCTGCAGCCGGGTGACGCGCTGATCGTGCCCAATCAATTGGACTTCGAGACCTGGGGCCGTGCCCTGGTGCGCAACCTGAAGGATTGGTCGCTGATCTTCTCGCAGTTCGGCCTGGGCATCGCCGCCATCAACACGCTGAAGAATTGAAGAAGGCAGCGATGAAACTGGACGACTTGTCGAACTCCGCGACCGAACAATCGTACGCGCAGGACGACGACGGCCCTTCATTCAGTCTGGTCGACCTGTTGACCTGGGTCGGCGAGGGCAAGCTGCAGATCGGCGCCATCACGGCGTGCGCGGCTTTGGCGTCGCTCGGCGTGGCCCTGCTGCTGCCGCCGCTATTCACGGCGCGCACGACGCTGTTGCCCCCGGCGTCGCAGAGCCAGGGCGGTGGCGCATCGGCGGCGTTGGCGGCGCTCGGTGCCGTGGGCGGTCTGGCCGCAAGCATAGGCGCCAAGTCACCCGACGAGCTGTATGTCGCCTTGCTGAAGAGCGACAGCGTCGTGCGCGCGCTCGACGCACGCTTCGACCTGAAAGCGCGCTACGAAATCAAGACGTTCGAGTCCTTGCGCAAGGCGATGCCGGACAAGGTGCGTGTCTCGGCCGACCGCAAGAGCGGCGTCATCAGCATCGAAGTCGACGACATCGATCCGAAATTCGCCGCCGAACTCGCGAACACGCACGTCGAGGAGGTCACCAAGGTGCTGGGGCGCCTGGCGGTCTCGGACGCGCAATTGCGCCGCGTGTTTTTCGAGCAGCAACTGAAAGATGTCAAGGAGAACCTCGTCAAGGCTGAACTCGGCTTGCGCGAGGTGCAGGAAAAGTCAGGCGTCATCGTTCTGGACAAACAGGCCGAAGCCCTGATCGGCGGCGCAGCGCAACTGCGCGCGATGATTGCCGAGCGCGAAGTCCAGTTGAAAGTGCTGCGCACTACCGCCACGGGAGAAAACCCCGACGTACTGAAACTCAACTCCGAGCTCGGCGCGCTGCGCGACGAACTCACGCGCATGGAATCCTCGCGCGGGCGCACGAGCAGCAGCGCAGCGGACATTCCGGTGGGCAAGATTCCCGAAGCGGCAATTGCGTACGTGCGCGCCCGCAGAGAACTCAAGCTGCAGGAGACGCTGCTCGAAAGCATGATCCGCCAGTTCGAGATCGCCAAGCTCGACGAGGCGAAAGAAGGCCCAGTCTTGCAGCAGGTCGACAAGGCGTTGGCGCCGGACCGCAAGTCCAAGCCCTCGCGCGCGCTCATCGTGATTGCAAGCACGCTGCTCGGCTTCATGGCGAGCCTGACGTTCGTCATCTGGCGCCGCTACGCCGCCGCGGTCCGTGCAGCGGACCCGCAGCATGCCGCAGCGTGGTCGGCGATGCGCCGCGCCTGGCGCTTGGGGCGCTGAGCCGGCCGGTCCGCGGCCTCAGCTGCGCTTGCGCTGCAGGCCCGAGCGCGGCGCGCCGGCGGCGTCCCACCCTGCAGCGAACCAGGGTTCGCCGCGCAAGCACTGCGCCACCATCTCCAGGCTGTCCAGCCCCCAGAACAGACGGCCTTCCAGCTCGATTGTCGGCACGCCGAAAACGCCGCGCTCGATCGCCTCGCGCCCGGCTTCGCGCAATTCATCTTTCACCTCCGCGCTTTGCGGATCGCGCTGCGGCGCGAGCAGCTGGCGCAAGGTCTCGAGGCGAACTGCGTCGTTCGCGTCAGCCCCGTTGCCGCACCACACGTGGCGAAACACCGCCTCGACGACGCGCCGGTTCGGCGCCTCGCCGGCCGACGCACACGCCAGAGCCATGCGCAGCAGCGCGATCGGGTTGAACGGGTGCTGCAGTGGCGTTTGCAGTGCAATGCCGTGGCGCAGCGCGAGCCACTCCACCTGACGGAACGTCCAGGCACGTTTCGGTTCGATCTCCGCCGGCCCTTTATGGCCCCAATGCGCCAGCAGACCGGCAAACAAGACCGGCCGGTATTCGACGCTGTACGACAGCCCCACCAGCACCTGCGGCAGGCGCTCAAAGGCCAGGTAGGCGTAGGGCGACACCGGGTCGAACCAAAAGCGCAGCAGTTTCATTGCGCGGCTCCCGAGGGTGCTGCGCCGGTGGGCGCAGCGAGTTGTTCGCGGCGTTGTGCCAAGCGCGCCCACACCTGACGCTTGCCCGCATCGTCAAGCGACGCCCATTGAGCAATTTCGCCGATCGTTCGCGTGCAGCCTTCGCACCAGCCGGTGCGCGGGTCCATCCGGCACACGTCGATGCAGGGGCTGGGCACGGCGGGCGTCGCGTGCATCAGGCCTCGGTGACGTCGGCGACCGGTGCGCCAGTCAGCACCAGCAACTGGTCCGGGCTCGCCTGGAAGACCGCGTTCGGGTGCCCTGCCGCGGCCCAGACGCTGGCGAAGCGAAACAATTCGCGGTCCACCAGGGTCAACGGCGCAGTGACGTGCGCCAGTGGAGCGACGCCGCCGATCGAAAAACCGCTTGCCTGCTTGACGAACTGCGCGTCGGCGCGCGCCAAGGCGCCCAGCCGCGCAGCGACCTTGGCTTCATCGACACGCCGGTCTCCCGAAGTCACGATCAACACTGCGGCATCGTCGGCTCGGCGACGAAACATCACGCTCTTGGCAATCTGGCCGACCTGCACGCCCAGGGCGGCGGCGGCTTCCTGCGAAGTGCGCACGGCCACGTCGAGCCAAATGGGCGCGTGTGGGTGCTGAACGTCGCGCAGTCGCTGGGTGACGCGCACCAGCCCCGGCGGCGGCTCGGGAGGCGGCGTCTGGCTCACATCCGCCTCCCCGCCCACCCCGGGTTCCGGGGGGTGCACGCACCCCAGGCGAGAATGCACCGGCCCGCCCCACGCCTTGGGGATGGCGTAACCAGGGGCTTCATCGCAACAATGCGCCACGCTGTCTGGAGCAGACCCTTGGACCCTAACGCTTGTTTGCGCCTCGCGACCCGGCTGCACTTCATGCTGCGGCGCCACCTCGACCAGGAATTCGAGATCAGCGTCCTCATGCAGGGCGGGTTCGAGGCACGCGCCGCACTTCGCCTGTGTCGCAATTCGGGCCTGGCGGAACTCGTCACCCTCGCCCACGAACTCGAACGCGCGCATCGCGCCGACGCAAAAGCCAGCGCCCGGCGCGCCGCGGCGGCCGCGGCAGCCAAAGCCAGCCGCTCGCTGCAGCGCTCGAAGAAGGTCGGCGCGCCGGTGGGCCGGCACGCGCAGGATCTCGCCTGGTCGAAAGACACCTCGGGCTCTG
>JBEBHW010000580.1:0-3111 GCA_040081145.1 Burkholderiaceae bacterium | reverse complement strand
ATCGCGTCGAGCGTGGCCGCGGGGGTGGCGCCGGCGCCGCGACATGCGGAACCGCAGCCCACAGCTCGGCTTCGATGGCGTCAGGCGTGCTGGAGCGCCACGAGACGCTGAACGTCAGCGCCACGACGAGCAGCGCGTGCGCAAACAGCGCGAGCACCATTCCCGCGCCCATGCCCGCAGGCCGCTGCGGCATGAACGAGTCGCGGGACAGGGCCGCTGAAGTCACGGGTTGGTTCCGCTTTGCTTGACCGACAGCCCCACACGCTGAATCCCGGCGCGCTGCAAGGTGTCCATGACCTTGACGACGGCTTCGTACTTCACCGCTCGGTCCGCCGAAATCACGACCGGCGTGTTGGCATCGCCGGCCTGCGCGGCCTTGACTCGCGCCGCGAGAGTTGGCATGGTGATGGCAGACGGTTCCTTGCCGTCCAGTCGCAGGCGCAACGTTTCGTCGGCAGTCACGGTGAGCTCGATCACGTGTTCGGGGCGCTGCTTGCTCTTGCCCACGCTGGGCAAGTCGACGATGCCCGTCGTGATGAGCGGCGCCGTCACCATGAAGATGATGAGCAGCACGAGCATCACGTCGATGAACGGCACCATGTTGATTTCACTGATGGTCCGGCGCCGGCCGCCGCCGCGCTGGCTGATGGCGGGCATGGTCTAGCGCCTCACTTCGACGCCGCCGCGGGAACGCCCGCGTTGCGCTGCAGAATGTTGGAGAACTCTTCGATGAACGACTCGAGCTGGATCGCGATCCGATCGATGTCGCGCGCGAAGCGGTTGTAGGCGATGACGGCCGGGATCGCCGCGAACAGGCCGATCGCGGTGGCGACCAGCGCTTCGGCGATTCCCGGCGCGACCGTGGCCAAGGTCACCTGCTGCATGTTCGACAGGCCGACGAAGGCGTGCATGATTCCCCACACCGTGCCGAACAGGCCAACATACGGCGACACCGAGCCCACCGAGGCGAGGAACGACAGGTTCGATTCGATCGTGTCGAGTTCGCGCTGGAAGCTCGCGCGCATCGCGCGCCGCGAGCCGTCGAGCAAGGCGCCGGTGTCGGCGACGCGGCGCTCGCGAAGCTTCAGGAATTCGCGCATCCCGGTGGCGAAGATGCGCTCCATGGGCGCGCCGTCCTTGTGTTTCGCGGCGTCGCTGAACAACTCGTTGAGGTTCTTGCCGGCCCAGAACTCGCGCTCGAATTCTTCGTTCGCCGAGCGCACCTTGCGCAGGCCGAAGAGCTTGCCGAAGATGACGGTCCAGCTTGCCAGCGAGGCGAGCATCAGCCCGGCCATGACGAGTTGCACGACGAGGCTGGCGTGCACCACGAGGGTAATGATCGACAGGTTTTGGTTCATGCGGGGTGCGGATTCAGGTGGTGGGCAGGGCGGTCCGGCGCGCCGGCAGCGCGCCTCGGGCGGTCGCCCTCGGTTCCCGCGATTTTGCACTGCGCCGCGGCGGGCGCAGTGGGCGCGGTGGGATCAGGCTTGCGCTGTGCCGTGGCGGGCGCGCTGGCGTCGCACCCAAGGCGCCGCACTCAGGGCCGCACGCGCTTGTAGACATCGCCCCAGCTGGGGTGGCCGGCTTCCGACTTGTCCAGCGTGAACGACGGGTCGGCAAGGCGTGCCGCGCGAAATTGCGCCTCGCACTCGTTGCGCCGGTTGCTCGTGCATGCGATGAATCCGAGGTGCTTGTGTGCTGCAGCGCGGTCCTTCGGCGAGGCCAGGCGCAAACTCAGCGCCAGATGGAAATGGCGTTCCGCCTCGACGTACAGCGCGTCGTCGTAGGCGCGCAGTCCCGCCATCAAGGCTTTTTCAGCGGGCATCGCGATGATCTCGACCAACGCCGTCGGCGCCGCCGCCGGCTGGGCGCAGCCGGTCAGGGCGATGGCAACGGTGAGGCTCGCGTACAGCGCGGCGCGCCCGTGCCCGTGGCGGGGCCGGGTCATGAGCCGAATTTGTGCTTGATGCCGACGGCTTGGCCGGGCGCGATGGTGACCGTCGTGCTGAACGGCGGGAAGTCGGCGTTGCGGATCGTGATCAGATGTTTGCCCTCTTGCAGACTCAGTTCGGTCAAGGGTGGCGCATTTCCCGCCGGCGAACCGTCGACTTCGACCTGGCCCCAGGGGCTCACCGCCAGGCGCAGGACACCCAGTGCCTTGACCGCGGGAGTGGCCTTGTTCTCGGTCGCGGCCTTGACGTCGCGCCGTTCGCGGTTTGTCGCCTTGGCGGTGACCGCGGGTTTCGCTGCGGGGGGCCTGGCCTTGGCTGCCTCCGTGTTCGGCATGCCACCGGCCACACGTTCGGGCTTGGGCGGAGGCGCAGGATCCAGCGGCGCAGCCGGTCTGACTTCAGCGGGCGGCGCTGCACTGTGGGTGGCGACTTCACCCGTCGCAGGCGGCTGATCGATGACGCGCGCTGTGAGCGGCTGCGCCGGTTCTTTCGTCGGGCCGACGAAATAAAGGATCGCGCTGCCCAGCACGACGGCGGCCGCCGCGCTGCCGGCCCAGAGGCGCCATCCACCACGCATCGCGCGCACCGGTTCTTCGAGCTCGGCCTGGCCGTCCCGGTCGTCGAGCCAGTGGCGCAGTTCGCGCGAAAACGTGCGCGCCGAGCGGTAGCGCTGTTCCGGGTCCTTGACCATGGCGCGCGCGGCAATGTTGGCCAAGGCGCGGGGCACGCGCGCGTCGACCTCGCTCGCCAGCGGGGGGTCGTGCTCGATCACGGACTGCGAGATCTCGGCCAAGGTCGTGCCGCGAAACGGCTTCTGGTCGGTGAGCAGCTCGTAGAGCACGACGCCCAGCGAAAACACGTCGGCGCGACGGTCCACGGTCTGATGCCGAGCCTGTTCCGGCGCCATGTAGTACGGTGACCCGGCAGCGATGTCGCCGGCGCCTTCGTGACGGTGCGCGACCCGCGCAATGCCGAAGTCGAGCACGCGCGGCTGGGTTCGGCCGACCATGAAGATGTTTGCCGGCTTCACGTCGCGGTGCACGACGCCTTTGCTGTGCGCATAGGCCAGCGCGTCGGCAATGCGGCGCACGATCAGCGCGGCCTGCTCGGGCGTCGGGCGCCAGCCGTCCTGGCGCAGCTGGCGCAGATCGCGGCCCTT
>JBEBHW010000579.1:0-3115 GCA_040081145.1 Burkholderiaceae bacterium | reverse complement strand
GCTTGGTGTGGCGATAGACGTAAGTCGCGTCGTGAACCGCGGTGGCCAGCGCCTCGGCGTGCGCCGCGTGCAGTTCCCTGTCGCCGCCCCAGCCCACGGCGAGGTGCTTGGTGCCGCCGTCTTTCAATGGCGTCAGGCCCTTCAGCACGGCACTTCGAAACTCCTTGGCGCCCAGCGTCGCGCCGCTCCCGCCCGCGGCGGCGAACACGATGCGCTTCGCCTTCACGCCTTGCGGCGCGTGCACGTAAAGCGACTTGCCGGCCTTGAGCTCGAAGTCGCCGCTGGCCAGCGCCGCTTTCAGGATCGCCGCGAGCGGCGCAGCCAGCGCCTTGTCGGGGCCATCGTCGGCGACGATCAATAGCAGCGCATCGCAGGGCACACCGGCGAGCGCGTCAGGAGCGCATACGTGATGACGGACGTCCATAATCGCGGATCCTTTGATTGAGGCGGCGATGTTATTCGATTCCACCCTGCGCAAGGACCTCGCGCGCAGCTTCGGTGCAACGCTGGTCGTGATCCTGACGATCGTGATCACGATGATGCTGATCCGCACCCTGGGTCAGGCGGCGCTCGGCAGGGTCTCGCCGCAAGACGTGGTGCTGCTGCTGGGCTTCGTCGCGCTGTCGCACCTGCCGACGATGCTCGCGCTGTCGCTGTTCATCTCCGTCGTCGCCACGCTCGGGCGCATGTACCGCGACAGCGAGATGACGATCTGGTTCGCCAGCGGCGTCTCGCTGGCGCGGTTCGTGCGCCCGGTGTTGCGCATGAGCGTGCCGGTGCTGCTTGTCGTGGCCTTGCTCGCCCTGTTCGTCTGGCCGTGGGTGAACAAGCGCAGCATCGAGATCCGCGAGCGTTTCGAGCGCCGCTCCGACTTGTCGCGCGTCGCACCGGGGCAGTTCCAGACCTCGAGCGACGGCCGACGCGTCTTCTTCATCGAACGCGACTCGGCGGACGGGCGCGTCGGGCGCAACGTGTTCATCCTGTCGACCACACCCCGGAGCGAATCCGTGACTTCGGCGCACAGCGGCCGCATCGAGGTCGAAGGCTTCGACCGCTACCTGCTGCTGGACAAGGGCCAGAGCAACGAACAGAACTTGGTGGACGGCAGCAAGACGCTCTCCAGCTTCGACTCCTACCGCGTGCTTGCCGGCGACCGCGTGATCTCGAACCTGGACGATTTGCCGCCTAAGGCGCTGCGCAGCATCGACTTGCTGCGCCAGCCAAGCAGCCGCAACCAGGGCGAACTCGTCTGGCGCCTCGGGCTGGTGCTGGGCAGTGCGAACTTGCTGCTGCTGGGCATCGGCCTGGCAGCAACGAACCCGCGCCGGCCCAGCAACTGGAACGTGCTGATGGCCTTGCTGACGTTCGTCGTCTACTACAACATCATCAACCTGACGCAGGCCTGGGTGGCGGGCGCCAGGCTCGGCATGGGCACGGCGCTCGGCCTCACGCACGGCTGCACATTCGCGATTGCGCTTTGCTTGTTGTGGTGGCGCGACTCACGCAACGGCCGCGGCAGCCTGCGCCGCGCGTTGCTGGCCAGAGCGCGCTGAATGAAAACCGTCCGGCGCCTGCTCTACGCCGACATCATGGGTTCGGTGGGCTTTGTCGCGCTCGCATTCTTGTCGCTGTTTTTCTTCATCGACTTCGTCGACGAACTCGCCGACATCGGCCAATCGGGCTACACCGCGCTGTATGCGGCGCTCACATCGCTGCTCAAGCTGCCGGGGCGGCTCTACGAACTCGCGCCCATCGTCGTCTTGATCGGCACCATTTATTCGTTGGCGCGCCTGGCGCAGTCGTCGGAGTACACGATTTTGCGCACCGGTGGCCTGGGCCCCGGGCGCGCGCTCGGGCTGCTCGCCAGCCTGGGCCTGCTGTTCGGCGCGGCCACCTACCTCATCGGCGACCACATTGCGCCGCTGTCGGAGCGCCAGGCGACGCTGCTGAAGGCGACGTTTCGCGGAGGCATCAGCATCGGCGGGTCCGGCGCGTGGCTCAAGGACCATGGCTCGACACCCGAGGGCGAGCGCAACTACTCGATCAACGTCGGCTCGGCGCCTCAGGCCTCGCGGCTCAAGGACGTGCGCATCTTCGAATTCGACGCCGAAGGCCGCCTGCTGCGGCGCCTGTTCGCGGCGAGCGCCCAGATCGACGACACCGCAGTCTGGCACTTGAGCGGCGTGCGCGTGACACATTGGCCGCGCGCGGGCGACACGGCGCTGGCGCGCGTCTCCGAGGAGCAGCTCGAGCGCCTCGACTGGCCCAGCACGCTGACCGCAGGCGTGGTGGCGGCAGCACTGCTGCCGGCGAACAACATGTCGACGCTGGACCTGTACCGTTACATCGCCCACCTCGACGAGAACGAACAAGCCGCGCAGCGCCATCAAATCCAGTTCTGGAAGCGCGCGCTCTACCCGTTCTCGTGCCTCGTGATGGTCGCGCTCGCCCTGCCCTTTGCCTACATGCACGCGCGCGCCGGCAGCGTCAGCCTGAAAGTCTTCGGCGGCATCATGCTGGGCATCAGCTTCGTGCTGCAGAACAACCTGGCCGGCCACCTGGGCTTGTTGCGCAACTGGTCGCCGTGGATCTCCGCCGCCGCGCCCAACCTCATTTACCTGATGTTGTCTCTGGCCGCGTTCGCCTGGCTGGTGCGTTTCCGATGAGCGCCGCCAAGCCCGCGATCCTGCTGCTCGCCCACGGCGCCCGTGACCCGCGCTGGGCCGCGCCGTTCGAAGCGATGGCGGCACGCATCGCGACGCTCGCGCCCGACCTTGCGGTGCGATTGAGCTATCTCGACTTCATTGAGCCCTCTCTGGCAGACGCTGGCAAGCAGCTGGTGCAAGAGGGATGCGACCGGATCGACATCGTGCCGCTGTTTTTGGGCAGCGGCGGCCACGTGCGCAACGATGTGCCGAGGCTGGTCGCGGAACTCCGGACGCACGACCTGTCAGTGACGTGGACGCTGCATCCGGCAATTGGCGAGTTGAACGAAGTCATCGAGGCGATGGCGAACGCCGCACTGAGGCTGACTCGACGCAACGGCTGACCGCCAACCGAAGGGCCGCCTGCCGCGGGTTCGGTTGCCAGCGCAACCCGAATGGAATAATCCCCC
>JBEBHW010000578.1:0-3118 GCA_040081145.1 Burkholderiaceae bacterium | reverse complement strand
GGACGTGCAGGATGAACGGGGTGACGGCTTCGATGCGCATCGCTCATCGTAACGCGGGCGTTCCCGCCCCCATGCGGGCCACGCGCTCAGTCGCCGCGTTCGAACGCCAACTTCACCCCCAGCGCGATGAGCACGGCGCCGCTGCAGCGGTAGAGCCAGAGCACTGCATTCGGTCGCGCGCGCAGCCACCCCGACAACAAGCCGGCAAAGTAGCCGACCGGCCCTTTGACGACAAACGTGAGGCCGGCGAACACCAGCCCGAGCACGAACACCGACAGCGCCGGGTGCGCAGCGCCAGGCGACACGAATTGCGGGAGAAAAGCGAAGTAGAAGACCGCGATCTTCGGATTCGACAGATTCGACAAGGCGCCGTCGAAAAACAGCCGCGCCAATGAACGTGCCGTGGACGTCGGCACGACGAGTTCAGCCGCCCGCGTGCGCAGCAGGCCGACGCCGAGGTAAACGAGGTACGCCGCGCCGACGAGCTTGAGCGCGACAAACAGCCACTGCGACGTGCGCAGGATCGCGCCCAGACCCAGCGTCGCGAGCACCGTGTGGCCGACCAGGCCGACGCTCACGCCCGCGGCGGTGACGACGCCTGCCGCAGCGCCCTGCGCGATCGAGCGCGACATGACGAGCACCATGTCCTGGCCCGGCGTCACGATCAGGAGCAGCGACGCAAGGATGAAGATCCACGTGACCTCGCTCATCGCAGGGCCGTGTCGCCGGCGGGGCCGGGCAGCGTCACCGAGAAGGCACCGTTGGCAGCGCTCAATATGTCGCCCGGCCTCCGGAAAGGTCGAACACCGCGCCCGTGCTGAACGAGCAGTCGGACGACGACAGCCACGCGACCATCGCCGCGACTTCGTCGACCCCGAGAAATCGCGCCATCGGGATTTTCGAGAGCATGAAGTCGATGTGCTGCTGCGTCATCGTGTCGAACATGCCGGTTTTTGCCGCGGCAGGGGTGATCGCGTTGACGAGCACGCCTTTCGTCGCGAGCTCTTTGCCAAGCGACTTGGTGAGCGCGATCACCGCCGCCTTGGACGCGCTGTAGTGCGACGCGTTGGGGTTGCCCTCCTTGCCAGCCACCGAGGCGATGTTGACGATGCGCCCATAGGTCTGGGCGATCATGTGCGGCACGATGGCGCGGCAGGTGAGGTAGGGGCCGATCAGATTGACTTCGATGACGCGGCGCCACACGGCGGGGTCGAGTTCCCACGTCGTGCCGTTGCCGCCCGTGATGCCGGCGTTGTTGAGCAAGATGTCGATGCGCTTGTGCTCGGCGATCACGCGCGCGGTTGCGTCGGCCACCGCGTGGTCGTCGGTGAGTTCGACGACGGCGCTGCTCGTCGGGCCGATCGCGAGCAACTTTTCGCGCGCGCTCGTGACCTTCGCTGCGTCGATGTCCCACAGCACGACGCTCGCGCCCGAGCGCAGCATGCGTTCGGCGCAGGCGTAGCCTATGCCTTGCGCGCCGCCGGTGATGACGGCAATGCGCCCGGTCAGGTCGATCTGGTTCATTGCAACATGCCTTTCAGCGCGGTCGGCGCGTTCGGCGACTTTCTGCAGTCGTCGATGTATTGGCGCACGATGTCGGCAAAACTCGCTGCGGGCTTCAACCCCAGGCTTGTCGCGCGCGCGAACGTCGCGCCCTTGGGCCAGTTTGCGACGATGCCGGCGATGCGCTCGTCACGGACGTAGCGCACGCGCTCGCGCACCTTTTTGCCGGCGACGACTTCCAGCGCCTCGAGCATTTCGCCCACGCGCACGTTGAGCGCGGGCAAGTTCAGCGCCAGGCGCCCGCCCAGTTCGGCGCGGCTCGCTTCGAAGACCCGAATCAGCCCTTCGACCGTGAGCGCGGGCGGCGACACCGGGTGCGACACGTCCACGTCCACCGGCAAAATTGCCTCTTCGCCTGCAAGCGGCTCGCGGATGATTCCGGAGAAGAACGACGACGCGGCGCCGTTCGGCTTGCCGGGGCGCACCGTCACCGTCATCAGGCGCGCGCTGCGCCCGTCGATATAGCCCTTGCGCGTGTAGTCGGAGACGAGGTGTTCGCAGATGAGCTTTTGCGTGCCGTAGCTCGTTTGCGGCGCGGGCAGCGTGTCGTCGGCGACGAGCTTGGGCAGCGCCACGCTCGCATCGGGCCCAAACACCGCGACGGAACTCGAGAACACGAGCCGCGGCACGGCGCCGCCGCCCGCCACGCTCGAGCGCAGCGCGTCGAGCAGGGCGCGCGTGCTGTCCAGATTGGAGCGCAGGCCGAGGTCGAAGTCGGCCTCGCACTCGCCCGAGACTGCCGAGGAGAGGTGGAAAACGCCGTCAAAGCGTTCTTCGCCAAGCGTGGCGCACTGCGCGAGCAACGGCCCGGTGCGTGCCTGCACGCGCGCATCGGCGAGCAATTCAGGGCGCGGCGCCACCTGGTCGGCCAGGACCAGGCTGTGAATTTTCTGGCCGGCGAGCTGTCCGCGCGCGAGCAGGGCCGAGGCGAGGCGCGAGCCGAGGAATCCGCCGCCGCCGGTGATCAAGAGCTTCATACGTTTGTCCTTTCGTGGTCAGTTCTTTTGCTGGGGTTTGTAGGCTTGGAACCAGGCGAGGCCCGCCGACGTGCCGCCTTTGGGCCGGTATTCGCAGCCGACGAAGCCGTCCCACTTCAATTCGTCGAGCAGCGCAAACAAGTAGGGGTGGAACAACTCGCCGCGATCGGGTTCGTTGCGCTCCGGCACGCCCGCGATCTGGAAGTGCCCGACGCGCCCGCGGTGCTGCGGGTCAGCCAGGTACTTGCGGATCTTCATCGCCACGTCGCCTTCGACGATCTGGCAGTGGTACAGGTCCATCTGCACGAACAAGGTGCACGCGCTTGCAGCCCACAGCCTGTGCATAGGGCAGGGCTTGTTCCAGCACGCTCGCGCGAAATTGCGCTTCGCGGCCGGGCAGGCTCGCCAGGCCGCGCTCGCCTTTGTCCCAGTCGCCCGGCGGGCCATTGAAGAGGGCTTGTGTCAAGCCATTCGCTTTGAGGCGCTTGGCGATGTCGCTGCTGTCGAACGCGTACGGGAAAAGGTACTCGACGGCAGTGAAACCGTCGGCGGCGGCGGCGGCGAAGCGGTCGAGGAAG